>JAISKP010000148.1 GCA_031260885.1 Eubacteriales Family XIII. Incertae Sedis bacterium | reverse complement strand
ATCTCAATTCCGAGGGTCACAACGGATTCAATATCTGTCTGCCGTTCCGCTCTTATGATATAGCTGTCTCCGATGGCAAAGCTCTTTTCTGCATCGCATCCTGCATCGATGACAGCGCGGCCGATCACCGTTACCATACAGATCATGTTGTTCTTTAGGGACCGGAGCGGATCATCTGCAAGCGTGTTGACATTGAGATTTTCAACAGAGAGTTTTGAAAGCTGCTCCAATTCGCCTTTCAGGATTTGATCTATTCCCTTTTTTTCGAATTCCCTTGAGTAATGATGGTAGCCGATTGTCTTGTAATGAAGCGCGTACCGTTCTGCAATAATAGACATAGTTTTTTGCCTTTACCAAGTACAAAAAAGATTGCTAAATTACAACTATTATAATATCTATGCTTGTAGAATGCAATCATTCAAACCGGAGTTTGAAGACGTTTCATTTGGGTCACGAAAGGAGCAAGGTATGCCTTATTTTACTACCACCGACAATGTCCGGATATACTACGAAGAAAGAGGGCAGGGAAAACCGATTATCCTGATTCACGGCTGGGCCGGGGATCATTCCGCTTTTCATGAGACGCTGAATATTATGAAGAAATGGTATCGCTGTATCACCTTCGACCTGCGCGGCTGCGGCGCATCATCCCGGCCGCGCACCGGACTCAATATGGCGCATTGCGCAAAAGACCTCAGGGAACTCATCGAAGAGCTTGAACTCGATGATGTCGCGCTGTTCGGTGCGTCGCTCGGTGCGTCGGTGATCTATGCGTATGCGCGGGATTACGGCTGTTTGTATCTCGACCGGATTATTCTGGGCGATATGCCTCCAAGGCTGATCGAAGATGATTCTGCGGAACATCCGTGGAAATGGGGTCTGTACCGGGGTCAGAATACAGGAGAAAATCTGCTTGAAAACATGGGCAGGATGTTCGACAATTTCGATGAATACGTGCTGTGGCATATCGAAATGTGCATGCCGGCTGCGTATGACATCCAGGGCTTGCCGGAGAATTTCAGGCGGAGCATCGGAAGCGAAATGCTGCCTCCGGAGGCAAGGGAGATTTTTGCGAAGGGGCTTTGCAGGGATATGGATCCGCTCACCGTGATCGCGTATGCCTACTCTACGATCTATGAGGACTTCCGTGATGCGCTTCCGCTCATCACCGTACCGACAGCGGTCTTTTATCCAAACCCCGGCAGCATCTACGTTCCCGAAGCAATGGAGTATGTGGCCGACCATCTGGGCGGACCGGTGCGGAAAGTGGAATTCAAGCCCGGCACGCATATGTTTTTATCGGAGCATCAGGAGAGAGCGCTCTCCGAAATCGTTGATTTCATGGAAGCACAGTTTGACAAATAGAACAGGAGAAAGAAGATGGCAAGGAAAGAAGGATACTTGATATCCAAGGGTGAAAGTTTCAGTTATTCGATCTATTTTCTCGGTCAGAACATCTCTTTCGCAATATTGACGATGTACCTGATCATATTCTTTACCGACATCGGCATCCCTGCCGCAACCGTGGGCGTGATCACGCTGATCGTGAAGATATGGGATGCCGTAAACGATCCGATCTTCGGCGGGATCGTTGATAAACTGCATTTGAAAAAAGGTAAATTCATGCCGTGGATCCGAATCTCTGTCGTGTTCCTGCCGGTCGCAACCATCCTCATGTTTGCGATCCCGGGCAGCCTGTCGCTCGCGGCAAAGGTTGTGCTTGCCTGCGTAGCGTATATCATTTGGGATACCGCTTATACGATCTGCGATCTCCCTATCTTCGGACTGATCACTACCCTGACAAACAATGAGGAAGAACGCACCAAGGTGATGTCCTATGCGAGGATTATGGCATTGGCGGCATTCATCGTGGCCTCGCTCGTCATCCCGCTTGTCCGCAGGCTGATCAGCGGCTGGCTTCCGTCCGTAATCGTACTGGCTGTCTTCGTGGCCTTGTTTATGCTCCCGATTGCAATCGTCGGAAAGGAGCGCATTACACCGCAGGTCGTACAGGAAGATTTCGGTCTGAAGGATATATTCAGGTATCTGGGCAAGAACAAATACCTGCTGTTGTTTTACATCTCAATCATCGTGGGAACGCTGGTCAATACAGGCAGCGCGCTCGGCGCCATGGTGGCGCGTTACAATTTAGGAGATGAAGCGCTGCTGAGTTTGCTGACCATCTGCGCCATTGTGCCGTCGCTGCTCTTTGGAATGATCTTGCCGTTTCTGGCAAAGAGGATTGACAAGTTTGTTATATTCTTCGCTGCAAGTCTGCTGTCGGCTCTGTTCGGGACGATCCTGTATTTCATCGGTTATGAAAATCAGGTCCTGTTCTTAATCGCCTTTTTCATCCGCAGCATCCCTTCCGGCATCACCCTCTTCATGTGCTTTATGTTCACGCCCGACTGCGTGGAATACGGTCTTTACCGCACGGGGATCAACGCGTCCGGCATCGCATTTTCGATTCAGACATTTACGGCGAAGCTCACAACTGCCATCGCCACATCCGTTGGCGCATTTGCGCTGGCGGCAATCGGCTTCATCGAGAACGAGGGCGCTGTACAGGCGGCGGGCTTCAATGACAAACTCTGGATGATCTTTACGATCATACCCGCGCTGGGATCGCTGCTCGCTGTACCCTTCCTTATGAAGTACAAGCTGCGCGACAAATACGTACAGATCATGGCAAAGGCAAACAGCGGGGAGATCACGCGCGAGGAGGCGGATGAATTGCTTGGAGGGCGGTTTAGATGAGCAACAGTTTTATGAAACTGAAAGATGAAACGGCAATCGATTTGATCACCCTTAGCAGTATGGGTATCCGGCTCACGCCGCTTGATCGCCGGTCTGTGCATACGGGCAATCTATACGAAATGCGCTCTACATCGGCGGAGAGCAATGTGCTCAATGTCGCTGCGAGCCTCGGACTGAACACAAAAGTTCTGACTAAATTTGTCGCGGACAGCCCCATTTCGGCATTGATCAAAGGTGAGCTGCGCAAGCGGAATATCGCGTTTGAGGGCGTCAGCGTGCCGCAGGGCGGCCCCTGGGGATACCGGCATCAGTTCAACATCGCGGATGCCGGATTCGGTGCCCGCGGCCCAAGGGTTTATAACGACAGGGCGGGTGAAGTCGGTTTAACCCTCAGTGCAGATGAATTTGATCTGACACGGATCTTTGAAACGGACGGCGCGAGGATACTGCATCTGTCAGGTTTGGTTGCGGCGATGAGCGAGTCTACGGGGAAAGCCTGTCTGGATATCGCAAGCAAGGCAAAAGAATCGGGAACGGTCATCTCGTTTGATATGAACTACCGGGCCAGCTTTTGGACCGGACGGGAGACGGAACTCAGGGAGATTTTCTCTGAAATCGCATCCTTAGCGGATATACTGCTCGGCAATGAAGAGGACTTTCAGCTTGCGCTCGGAATCCGGGGCCCGGAGGCGGGAGGCACAAATCTTTCGGATAAGATCGATGGCTTCAAAGGAATGATCGGGCGGGTCTCTGAGTCTTACCCGAATGCCCGCATATTTGCCACGACATTGCGCGAAGTAATCAGCGCGAACAGACATGCCTGGGGTGCGCTTCTCTGCGTGGACGGGACTTGGTTCGCCGAGCCTTTGCGGGAGATTGAAATTTATGACCGCATCGGCGGCGGAGACGGATTTGCGGCCGGTCTTTTATACGGGGTCCTCAAAGGATATGAGCCGGAATCGTGGCTGCAGTTAGGCTGGGCTTCCGGCGCACTCGCGGCAGGGAGTGCGGAAGATTATGCAAGTCCGGCGGATGAAGAGCAGCTGTGGGGGATATACAGCGGAAACGCCAGAGTAAAAAGATGACAGAGGAGGATCTGATGGCAAGTGATATCGGCCTGATCGGCCTTGCGGTGATGGGTGAAAACCTCGTGATGAACATGGAAAGTCACGGCTTTACCGTCAGCGTATATAACCGCAGTACGCAGAAGATCCGTGATTTCGTTGACGGAAGAGCAAAGGGAAAGAATATTGTCGGCGCATACAGTCTGGAAGAATTAGTCGGCGGGCTGAAAGCCCCGCGCAAGGTCATGATGATGGTCAAGGCTGGCAAAGCGGTTGACGAGCTGATCGAGCGGCTGTTCCCGCTGCTGTCTTCCGGCGACATCCTCATAGACGGCGGGAACGCACTCTTTTCGGATACCGCCCGCAGGACCGCTTATGTGGAAAGCAAAGGGCTGCTTTACATCGGCACGGGAGTCTCCGGCGGCGAGGAAGGCGCACTGAAGGGGCCATCCATCATGCCGGGCGGAAGCCTTGCAGCATGGCAGTCTGTCAAACCCGTCTTTCAGGCAATCGCCGCAAAAGCGGAAGACGGCGCCCCATGCTGTGAATGGATCGGTTCAGGCGGCGCGGGGCACTTTGTAAAGATGGTGCACAACGGCATAGAATACGGCGACATGCAGCTCATTTGTGAGGCATATCAGCTGATGCGCGACGGACTTGGAATGAATCCGGATGAGATGCACGAAGTCTTTACAGTCTGGAACCGCAGCGAACTCGATAGCTACCTGATCGAGATCACGGGAGACGTACTCACTTACAAAGATCAGGACGGACAGCCGCTCGTCGATAAAATTTTGGATACTGCCGGTCAAAAAGGCACAGGGAAGTGGACTGCGGTATCAGCGATGGATGAGGGCATCCCGCTCACGTTGATCGGCGAAGCGGTATTCAGCCGCTGCCTCTCGGCAGCAAAGGACGAGAGAACCGCCGCATCCAAAATATTGAACGGGCCAAACCGCAGACTGGAAAAAGCAGACCGGAATTCAATGATCGATTCTATCCGGGACGCGCTTTTCGCCTCGAAGATCATCAGTTATGCGCAGGGCTATGCCCTGCTTCGTGCCGCTTCCGAAGAGAACGACTGGAATCTGAAATACGGAGAGATCGCAACGATGTGGAAGGGTGGCTGCATCATACGCAGCGTGTTCTTAAGCGATATCAAAAACGCATTCGATCAAAATCCGGGTCTGCAAAATCTTCTGACAGACCGGTATTTCAGAGAAAAAACAGATGCAACTCAGCACGGATGGCGCAAGGTCTGCGCCGCCGCCATTACGGCAGGAATTCCGCTTCCGGCCATGACTTCGGCGCTGGCTTACTACGACGGCTACAGATGCGAACATCTCCCGGCAAATCTGCTCCAGGCACAGAGAGACTACTTCGGAGCGCACACATATGAACGAACAGACGCACCGCGCGGTACATTCTTCCACACGGACTGGACCGGGGAAGGCGGAAAGACAGCTTCATCCGCATACAACGTATAGTATCAAAGGAGAAGTGTGAAGATGGATCCTGCGACTGACGCGCAGGATGACAGCAAAATGGTGAAAAATATGGAGAGTTTTGTGCTAAGGGAGCAGGCGCCGGGTGGTATCAGTGATGAGGAACTCGCCCTTGCTATTGAGAAGTCAATCGGGGATATCGGAGATTCAATGCGGATTCTTCTCATTGTTCCGGATATCACGCGCCTTTACTCAAAGGCAGGATTTATCGCAAACAGATATTATCACCTGCTAAAAGAAACCTGCGAGGTCAATCTGCTTGTCGCGCTCGGCACACACGTCCCCATGACCGAAGCCGAATGTGCCGGTATGTACGGGGATATCCCCTTTGAGCGGTTTTTCATGCACAACTGGCGCACAGACACCGTGAAACTCGGTCTCGTTCCTGAGGAATTTGTTTTCGATGTGTCGGAAGGTTTGGTCTCTTTGCCCGTCGATGTGGAAGTGAGCAGACATTTGCTTGACGGCTATGATTTGATTCTGTCCGTCGGCCAGGTAGTGCCCCACGAGGTAATCGGCATGGCGAATCATTCCAAAAACATCCTCGTGGGTTGCGGCGGCGCATCCATGATCAATTCATCGCATATGCTTGGCGCCTATTTCGGCATGGAGCGTATCATGGGTCTGGATCACACGCCGGTACGCAAGGTCTTTGATTATGCATGCGAAA
>JAISKP010000125.1 GCA_031260885.1 Eubacteriales Family XIII. Incertae Sedis bacterium | reverse complement strand
CACATCAGGTTGTAGTTTAGTGACTATCACAGACGGTAGTGAAAGTAATGATGATAGTTTATTGATAACACAAACAGGAGAAGAAAACGTTGATTCTCAACCTATTCAAGAGAATAACTCCAATTCTGCCGAGTCTCCATTTCTATTGCCTTTACCTAATGACTCACTAATAACTGTTACGGAAGCAGAAACGCTAGTATATAGTATTACCGGGTATGAGAATACAAAAGTAATACTAATGTGTGTCGGTCTGGAAATACAAAACGACAACTTGTATTATACAATCAAAGCATACTTTGACTCCGAGATTAAGCAAACTGTTATCGGTTGGTACGCAGTAGATATATATGGTTATCAAATATATGACACGATGCCATTGTGGGAATTAATATACGAAGACTCTTCAAAAACAAATAAATTAAGGATTAATCCGGAGATAAGCATGGAAATGTTATCGATGTGGGATGCAAATCATCTGGTATATGATTTGTATGAGGTGAACAGCACTATTTGTCTGTTTGTTGGTCTGGAATTTCATGATGAGTCCTTGTTTTATCTCATCGATGCACTGAATATGTCAGACAGGGTAGTAACGATGCGCTATGCTGTTGAAGTGTTCGGAGATTCATTTTATAAAGGAACTCCTGATTGGGAATTTGATTGGGAACTTATTCTCGAGAATTGAAAGACATAAAGAAGAGAAATGAAAGAGAAAACAAGGATTTTCATAGTATTATTGATGATTATATTGCTCGTTGGTACTGCCGCATGCAGTAAGCCGATGATTCCGTCAGAACCACCGATTGAGGAAGCAGATGATTCTGATCCCGAAAATTATTATGTTCCGATTCTGGATCAGTTCAAAACCGCAGTCGAAAGCGGATTCTCTGATCAGGACTATTCTACTACAGATTTGGCATTACTATTACAAGATTTCATTCATACCTCATGGGATCAGTACGGAGATGCGTTTGTGGTGGAATATGCGTATAGAGATTTAGACGGAAACGGTGTACCTGAACTGTTTATAGGGCATCCTATACCTTCAGAAGACGATTCCGTTTGGTTTATATACACTCTGCATGGCAATGAGCCTATACTGATGCCGGACTTTTGGAGTAGAGGCAGGTATCTTATTGACGACAGCGATGTTATTACACGTTCATATTCAAGTGGCGGAGTCTACGGACGAATTTATTATAAAATCGCATCGGACGGTTATTCATTTGAGCGTTTTGAAGGCATTAGTGCTGTCAGATATGAGCCCGGGCAGGAAAAATATTATCACAGGGTAGACGGAGATGAGACCGAAATAAGTAAAGATGAGTTTATTGAAATTGCAGCAAAATATCCGAATTGGGACAGCAATTCCGGGTTGGAATGGAAACAACTCGCTTCCTACAAAAGATGAAAATTGAGATAGGAGTGAAGTGATGCGATTTTTAAAAAAAATGATGATTCTTGTTATAGTAAGCATGACACTTTCCGGTTGTATGTTACCACTTCCGGCACCACTTTATGCGGCATATTCATTCAATCCGAATACGATCATGCATATAAATTCTGCATATAATGGCACAGAGTACTTTTATTATGATTTGGAAGGTATTGAAGGTTCCGGAATTTATAGATATAAAGACGGTCAAACTGCAGAATTATTTTATTCGGGAGGCGGATGGTCGATGGCCGCGAGCCAAGAGTACTTATATGTTTTAACCTCGCTTAAGTTGAAACAAATAAGCCTCAAAGACGGTACCGTCAAAACAACCTCAAAAGAAATCGTCGACTGCTATGCTTTTAGCATAGATCAGGACTCCATTTTCATATTTGGTCATGATCCAAAGGCAGAGTACACTTCTTCAAAGTCGGAACATTGTTACAGGCTTTCGGCGGATGATTTCGAAAGCCCTCCCGAAATAATCATTGAGGGTTTGGAATATGATGAATCCGCTTTACAAAATACGAAGTACTTGTTGGTAGCCGATGAGAAATACGATTATGTGTGCATTAACAATGGGCTTGGCGGAGCAGAGATTGCAGGAATTTTCAATAAGGAAACCGGGAAACAAGTTTTCAGATTGCCGGAGGACCGTGAAAGTTGCGTGATATTTCTTCAGAATGAAAAGATGATCTTTGCAAACAGACAACTGGATGTAACCAAAAGCAGTTCCCTAAGCTATTATGAAAACAGCTCTCAAAATCGTGAATACACAGTGTTCCCGTTTGGATACTATTTTGACACGAACAGCTTTGTTGCTGAAGAAAATAAAATATATTCATTATTGCAGAAGTCAGATTCACACCCACAAATAGGAGATTATAATATCCATCAGAAGTACCATATTTCAGACGAGATCGTCGAAGTGAATGCTGACGATGGAAGTTATAAAGTCATCTACGAGACAACAGATAAAAACGAGCGTATTGTCGGGTATGCCAATCAGAAGGTCTATCTTTATGAAAACAATGCGATCTACATTCTTGATCCTGAAGCAGGTACAAGAGAAGAGTTTTGCACCTTTGAAAAGCAATATGAAAGTTATGCATTCGACTTGTGCGGTTCAAAGATTTTTGTCTGGGGTGCAGAAGCTGAAATTCGCATGACGATACAAGATATCGATATACTTGTTGGCGCTTATGATCTGCAGTAGGGGAGAGAGAAGACGCATGAACCGACCCCCCTGTGCCCCTTGTGTCAAACGTGGTAAAATAAAAGAAATCTAATTTTGCTTCGGAGGGAAATTATGCTTGTAACCATCACACTTCAGACCGGACCGGACAGCGAACCGTTCACACGGGAAATCGAAGCCGGTGCCAGTTTGCAGGATTTATACAATGAACACCGTAGCCGTCTGCCATACAGGATCATTGCGGTGCTCGTAAACAATAAGGAAGAAGACTTTACCTATATCATTGAACGTCCTTGCAACATCCGTTTTCTCGATATGCGTAGCAACCTCGCCGACCGCGTTTACCAGCGAAGCCTGTGTCTGCTCTACCTGAAAGCAGTGTATGACACAATCCGTCATGCCGACGTCAAAATCCTGAACTCGCTGAACCGGGGTCTTTACACGGAAATCCACGCACCCGAACCCGTGACCGACGCGCAGATTACAAACATCGAGAAGCGCATGTGGGAACTCGTGGATGAGAACCTGCCGATCAGCAAGACCGTAATCAGCCGCGACGATTTGATCAAATATCTGGGAAATATCGTTTCTTCCGAAAAGATTGAACTCCTGGAGAACACCCCGGACGTCCACTATATCGCCGTCTGCGAACTGGGCGGCTACAGAAATTATTTTTACGGACACGTTGCACCATCGACAGGATTCCTGCGCCACTTTGAGCTGCACCGTTTCAGAAGCGGCATTCTCGTACGCTACCCGCACCCGTCCTATCCCGATCAGCTTCCGCCCTATGTAGACGACAACAACATCTTCGATGCTTTCGAGGAGGGTTGGGAGATCGGGCAACTCTTCGATCTCAGCTACGCAGGCGACTTAAACCGCGAGACCGCAAAAGGTAAAGCGGCAGAGATCATTGCGCTGTCCGAGCGACTTCATTCGGCAAAAATCAGCAAGATCGCACGGATGATCAAAGACCGGAAAAAGCGGATCATTCTCATCGCCGGTCCCTCATCCTCCGGAAAGACGACCTTCTCAAAGCGCCTCATTGCGGAGCTCGCATCGCTTGAAATTCCCGCACTCTATATCGGCACTGACGACTACTTCATCGACCGAAACAAAACGCCGCTCGATGAAAAAGGGGAGCACAACTTCGAAGGACTCGATGCGATCGATGTGGACGCTTTCGATACCGACATCAACGCGCTGCTGTCAGGCGAAACGGTTGACATCCCGATCTACGATTTTATCGAAGGCACCAGAAAGTACGGCGTCCGGAAAGAATCGCTCGAAGCAGATCATCTCATTGTAATCGAAGGCATTCATGCGCTGAACAGACACCTCACGGAACATATCGCAGAGGATGAAAAATTCAGAATTTATATCAGTCCGCTTACGCAGCTCAATCTGGATGACCACAACCGCATCCCGACGACCGATGTCAGACTCATCCGTCGAATGATTCGGGACGGGCGGACACGCGGAAATTCTGTCGTCCAGACCATTAAATCGTGGCCGAAAGTGCGGCGCGGAGAAGATGTAAACATCTTCCCCTACAACAGCGAAGCGGACATCGTCTTCAATTCGGCGCTGATATACGAACTCGCTGTCCTGCGCAGACATGCGGAAAATCTGCTCGACCAAGTCGGTCCGGATGAAGCCGAGTATGGCGACGCGACCCGTCTACTCGACTTTCTGCGTTTCTTTAAACCGATCGAAGACGAGTCCGCCATTCCGGAGAACTCTATTCTGCGGGAATTCATCGGCGGCGGTCTCGTATAGGTGTCCCCGCGCATCACATTCCCGTGAACGGACGGTTGCGCCGAAGGTTCTTGACTGGTACAATTAAAGTGATTCATAGAAAACGCCCGCAGTGCGCGACGCGCGATCGCTGAAGGCGCATTAACGTATAAACATGGTATAGGAGGGAACAACAATGCCAGAATTAAAAGGATCTAAAACGTTTGAAAATCTCAAGACCGCCTTTTCAGGCGAATCGGAAGCAAGAAACAAATACACTTTTTATGCATCTCAGGCGAAGAAAGACGGTTTCGTTCAGATCTCAAACATCTTTACGGAAACTGCCGGAAACGAAAAGGAACACGCGGAGCTCTGGTTTAAGTATTTCCACGGGATCGGCACAACGACCGAGAACCTTCTGGACGCGGCGGCCGGCGAACACTACGAATGGACCGAGATGTATAAAGGATTTGCGGAGACCGCAAGAGCCGAAGGCTTTGATGAGATCGCACTCCAGATGGAGAATGTCGCAAAAGTTGAAGCGGAACATGAAAAGAGATATCTCAAGCTGAAAGAGAACATCGAGGCCGGCAAGGTCTTTGCCCGCGACGAAGTCGTGACATGGAAGTGTTCGAACTGCGGGTTTACGTACGATGGAAAGAAGGCCGTTGACGAATGTCCTGCGTGTAAACACCCGCAGGCATATTTCCAGATCAGGGAGATCGATTATTAATGGTTTATATCCATCTTTCAGACGGATTTGAGGAGATCGAAGCGCTTACCGCCTTCGATCTCCTTAAACGCGCGGAAATCGGCGTGGAGACCGTATCCGTCACCGGCAGACTACCGGTGAAAGGCGCACACGGCGTGCAGGTCATCTGCGACATCCTGTTTGAAGACGCCGACTACAATACATGTGAAATGATCGTCCTTCCGGGCGGCATGCCCGGCGCGAAAAATCTTGCGAACCATGCGGGACTGATGGAGAAGCTTTATTCCTTTGCAAATCAGGGGGGATTCATTGCGGCAATCTGCGCATCACCCGGACGTGTCCTCGGTGCACACGGCATTCTGAACGGACGGAGAGCGACCTGCTATCCGGGATTTGAAAAGTATTTAGAGGACGCGACCTTTGTAGATGAAAAGGTCGTGATCGACGAAAACCTCATTACCTCAAAGGGTCCCGCGACCGCAATCGATTTCGCACTCGCGATCATCGAAAATCTCAAAGGTGCAGAAGTAAGAAATCAAATCGCAAAGGACATCCTGTACACATAGTGCAGCTAAACGCGTTTAAGGTGGAGAGGAGTCGAACCCACCTACCTTAGTCGAAGAGCCTTTCGTCCCGGGTCAGGATCCTTGTCACGGAATTTCCGACGATGATCAGAATCACGGAAATCACGAATACGGCGATAAAGACTTCCAGTCGGTATCCGTCACCAAACAGTTGCGGCAACACATCCCCGATCCCGAAATTCACCTTCAGCACGTCGTGGAGCAACATAAATCGAAGCGCTGCGCTTCGAACCAGTTCCGCCATGCCGAGGAGCAAAACAAAGAACAGCGCGATACCGCCCCAGTAAGCGCGCCGCAGATAGCGCTTTCGCCCCAGATGGTACAGCAGAATAAAAAATGCGATGAAAAGCGGAAACATGACACAGAACGCAGCAAAGGTCGTATCGAGAAATGCCCGGTAACGACCGACAGCGAGTCCGTCGTTGAGCGTGAAGACCGGTTTTTCAATGCCCTGATACTCCGTGCGGATCTGAAAATCATCGCGCTTATGCATCATATAATCGGATAGAAGCGATGCAATCTCACCGCTCTGCGCATTTAGATTGATATCTTCAGCGACCAGCGTGCGTTCCAAATCAAAACTATACAGATCCGGTATCCGGAAGATGACATTTCCCGCAAACGACAAAGCGATCAGCGGCGTCAAAACTGCAAAAAGTACCGCCATCAGTTTACATAGAAATGAAACCACCGCCCCGGAAGCGGCTAAATTATAGCGCCTGTAGCGTTTGATGTCTTTATTCAGAGCTCTGATTTCAGGCTCCTCTTTGTGGTTGCTGCGCTCAAAAATCATCTCTGCCCTACCGATCTTCCCGGAAATATGATTCGGACAGATTGCCCGGCGGCAAATCTTCTTTTCTGTTCTTATGCGTACTGATGATGACGATTACGATCATCACCACGTACTGAACGATATCAAGAAGATATTGTGAAATGTTTATGTTCACACTCTGCATGCGCATCCCCAAGATACTGAGTGCACCGAAGAGAAATGATCCCAGAAATGCTTTTGTCGGATTCCACGCTGCGAAAATCACAAGCGCCACGGCAATCCATCCGCGCCCGTTCACAACATCGGCCTGCCACATCGGCACGTATACGATGGCGAGATAAGCACCGCCGAGTCCGCATAGGCCACCGCCGAAGATAATATGCGCATATTTATAGAAGGTGATATTGATTCCGGATGCGTCCGCAGCCGCGGTATTTTCACCCACCGCCCGAACATTGAGCCCCGGTCGTGTCTTAAACAGGTAAATCGAAAAAAGGATCACCATAAGATAACCCAGATATACGAACACATCCTGGCGGAAAAATATAGGACCGATAACCGGAATATCACCGAGCAGTGGAATATCAATCTTTGCGAAGAAGGACTGCACGGTCTTCGGAACGGATTGACCGATCATCTTATCCCCGACAAAGCTCGAAAAGCCGGTACCGAAGATCGTCAGCGTCAAGCCCGTCACAACCTGGTTGCCTTGAAGTGTGACCGTAACAACCGCAAAGATCAGTGCACCGAGCGCTCCGGCGGCAAAAGCGCCAAGGAGCGCCAACACAGGATTTCCTGTATGATATGCAGCCGAAAATCCGATCACCGCACCCATGAGCATCATGCCCTCGACGCCCAGATTCAGACTGCCCGATTTCTCGGCAATCAGTTCTCCGAGCGTGGCGAAAAGCAGCGGTGTTGCGGCGATGATTGCAGCAGCGAGAAAGCTTGTCACAGTTATGCCTCCTTTCCCGCGGATACGAACAGCCCGCTTCCCTTGCCGAGCCTTACCCGGTACTGGAGGAAGAACTCGCTCCCGAGTACGAAAAACAGGATGACGCCCTGCACAACGCCGGCCACCGAAGACGGTACATGCATCGCAGATTGAATGAAGGCCGCACCTTGCAGCAACACCGCAAACGCGATGCAGACGAACAATACCGCAACTGCATTGAGCCTTGCCAGCCAAGTCGTGATGATCGCTGTAAATCCGTAGTTCGCGGAGAGTCCATATGTCAGCGTCTTCTCGATCGCAGACGCCTGAATCATTCCGGTGAGTCCGCAAAGTCCTCCTGAAATGAACATCGCTGTCATGATCACGGACGGAATATTCATGCCCGCATATCGGGCTGTATCCATGCTCGCACCGACAACCGAGATCTCGTAGCCTTTCTTCGTATAATTCATAAACAAATACACTGCGGCGACGAGCACAATTGCAACAACCCAGCCGATGTGAACGCCAAACAGCGCGGGCAGCACCCCGTTTTCGCTAAAGTTCGGAATTTTCGGAAAGCCCTGTGCAGACGGATCTCGCCAAGGTCCAAACTGCAGATAGGTGATGAACTTGATCGCAATGTAATTCATCATGAGCGTAAAAATCGTCTCGTTCGTTCCCATCTTGGCTTTGAACGCCGCCGGGATCAGCGCCCATATCCCGCCGCCGATCATGGATGCGATCGCCATGAGCAGGAGCAGCAACGGTTTTGGCAGGTCTCCGAAATTCAACGCGACAAAAGATGCAAACAGCGCGCCGATCATGATCTGACCTTCGCCGCCGATGTTCCAGAATTTCATTTTAAATGCGACGAGGATACCGAGGGAAGTAACCGTCAGTGGGATCGCCCGGATGATCGTCTGCTCAATGCGCATCTGACTTCCAAGTGCCCCTTCGATGATGGTCCCGAAGATCCGGATCGGATTGAGTCCGAAAAACAGCAGAATGACGCCTGAAAACAGAATCGATAGGACGATCGCTGAGGTTCGGATCAATAGGACCTTTCCCCTCGGAAGATGATCTCTCTTGCTGATCTTGATCGGATAGATCATGAACTGACGCCTCCGCTCCTCATTCCGCCCGTCATCAGAAATCCGATTTCTTCCTTTGAAACCTTAGGAGCATCGACGATACCGGTGATCTTGCCGCCGGTCAGGACGAGAATGCGATCACACAACTCCAACAGGACATCCAGATCTTCGCCGATAAAGATCACCCCGACACCGCTCCGCTTCTGCTCGTTCAGCAGATCATAGATCTTATAGGATGCCCCGATGTCGAGTCCGCGTACGGGATAGGCCGTAATCAGCACCTTTGGATTCGAATCGATCTCGCGTCCGAGCAGAACCTTCTGAATGTTACCGCCTGAAAGCTTCCCGACGGATGTCGTAAGCCCCGGCGTCTGTATGTCGAGGCGCTCCACGATCTGACCTGCCTTTTCGATGCTGCTTTTTCGGTGGAGCACAATCCCCTTCTGACTTTGGTATTCCTTTAAAATGATATTGTGTATGATATCCATCGAAGCGACAAGCCCCATGCCCAGACGATCCTCCGGGATGAACCCCATGCGGATGCCGAGTTTTATGATCTCTCTCGGACTCTTGCCGAGAATGTTCTCTTCGTTAAAAAAAATACGACCTTTTTCCGCGATCTGAAGCCCCGCAATCGTTTCGCAGAGTTCCTTTTGTCCGCTTCCCGCGACGCCCGCGACGCCGAGGATCTCAGCGGTGTTCAGCGAAAAGCTGACGTCGTCGAGCGCCGCCTTTCCGTCTTTGTCGATCACGGTCACCGCATCGAGCCTTAGAAGTTCTTTTTTCTGTTCCGCAGAAAGCGCTTCACGCTTGATCTTCAGATCCACTTTTCTGCCGACCATCATTTCGATGAGCGACGGAATCTCCGCATCCGCCGTATTCACGGTGCCGATCGAACGACCCTTCCGAAGCACTGTGATGCGGTCGCTGATTTCCATGACCTCTCCGAGTTTATGTGTGATGATGATGACTGCACAGCCCTGTTCTTTCAGACTGCGTATGATGCGAAAAAGTTTTCCGATCTCCTGAGGTGTGAGAACGGCTGTCGGCTCGTCCATAATCAGAATGTGCGCACCGCGGTAAAGCACCTTGATGATCTCAAGGGTCTGCTTCTCCCCGACCGACATCTGGTAGACCTTTTTTTGGGGATTGACATCGAGTCCGTACCGATCCGAAATCTCGCTGATTTTCTTGTTCAGCCCGGTCTCGCGTGTGAAAAAAGAGCTTTTCTGCCCTAAAATGATGTTGTCCCGTGCGGTCATGATGTCCACCAATTTGAAATGCTGATGGATCATGCCGATGCCCTTTTTGATGGCATCCCGGGGAGCAGAAAAATGAACTTCTTCTCCGTTAATAAAAATAGAACCGCTGTCGGGGCGGTAGATCCCCGACAGCATATTCATCAGCGTACTTTTTCCTGCGCCGTTCTCCCCGAGCAGTGCGTGTATCTCACCGGGCTGAACGGCAAAATCAATATGATCATTCGCAATGACGGAGCCGAAAGATTTTGTAATATTCTGCATGCGAATCGCTGCTTCAGCGGACATATGCATCGATCCTCCGGTTCCCTTTGCTTATTCGCTTGCCGATACGCCTTCCACGAGATACTCCATCGACCAGATGCCGGCATGATCGAGCGTCGTCCCTTCAGGTACCACTTCGTTGCCTGCATTATCCTTAATGGGTCCGACAAAGATCGGGAACGCCCCGGCTTTGATCTTTCCTGAAATCTCTCCGACCTTCGCCTTTGCCTCATCTGAAACATTCTTTGTGAGCGGCGCAAGATCGACATAGCCGTCGGCCATTGTCCCATAATAGGCCTCGGGCTTCCATGTGCCGTCGATGATCGCTTGGATGGCAGGGATCAGATATACGTCGTGATGCCAGACCGGTGCAGTCAGGAAAGCGTCTTCGAGACCTTCAATCGCGCTGTTATCGAGGTTATATCCGATCGCGAACGCGCCCGCATCGGCAGCCGCAAGTTGCGGCGTCGCTGTGTCTGCGTGCTGCGTAATCACGTCGCAGCCCTGATCGAGCAGCGCCTCCGCTGCCGCCTTTTCACCTGCGGGATCGTACCAGCTGTTTGTGTAAACGACATTTACCGTCGTAGCCGGATTGACCGACTGTGCACCAAGCGTAAATGCATTAATGCCGATTTTTACTTCTGTATACGGATAAGCCGCAACATAGCCAAGCTTGTTCGTTTTCGTCTGAAGCCCCGCGATGATGCCCGTCAGATACCTGGGCTCTTCCATTGCACCGAAATAGTTGCCAAAGTTCGTTTCATTAATGTTGCCTCCGGAAAAGTGAAGGAATGTGATGTCCTTGTACCCGTCCGAATCCGCCAAGGCATACAGCGGCTCTCCAAAGCCGAAACTCGTTCCGATGATCACCGTTGCACCCAGATCCTTCAAGCGAGCCGCCGCATCCTGCGTCGCCTGCGCGTTCGTATCTTCGATGTTCTCTTCCCAGATACATTGAACGGCACCCTTGAAATATTCCTGTACAGCCAGCGTGCCGTTGTGCTGTGCCTGCGTGTAGCCTCCATCGTTCACCGCACCGATATAGATGAAGCCAACCGTAAGGACGTCGTCCCCAGATTCGCCCGAATCCGCACCCGCGGTTCCGTTTCCCGTTGTTCCCGACGATGCACTTCCGCCGCCGCAGGCGGTCATCGCGAAAACCATCACGATTATGAGTGATGCTATCAATATTTTCTTCATTTTTCCTTCTCCTTCCCGTTGCAGTAAACGGTTCCTCAAATACCATAATAAAGACAGTATACTTTATTTGATGCTGTGCGTAAAGCCTGTATCCTATATATGTACTTATATATAGGGAAAAAACTGTACTCAGGGGCTATATATTGTAGTCCTATGCAAACAGGATCGTCCCGTCCTCGATCCTTTCGATCACTGCAAGGGATTCGACCCGAACGTTTCGATCCCGAAGCTTTTTACCGCCGCCCTGAAATGCTTTTTCGATGACGATTCCGATGCCCAACAGCTCGGCTCCCGCCTGTTCGATCAGATTCAGAAGACCGATCGCCGCCTGACCGTGCGCGAGAAAATCGTCGATGATCAGCACCTTGTCCCCTTCGTTCAGATACTTCTTTGCAATGCGTATCGGCGCCATTTTCATCTTCGTAAAGGACATGATCTCCGAAAAATAATACGCGTCGGTCATTGTGTTCGGCAGATCCTTCTTTGCGAATACGACCGGCGGATAATCAAAATACCGAGCGACGAAAGCCGCAACGGCGATGCCCGACGCTTCGATCGTGACGATCTTGTTGACCTGCGGCGCGACATCGGAGAAGCGCGACGCAAATTCTTCACCGATTTTTTCAAAGAGCGCCGCATCAATCTGATGATTGAGAAATGAGTCAACCTTCAGGATTTCCGTGCCGATGGCGACGCCGTCACGGCAGATTCGCTCTTTTAGAATTTCCATTTGCTTATCCTTTTGAATGCCCATGCAAATGCACCTATATAACTGCGATTACCTTATCATAACAACCGCCTGTTTTCAATGTTGACTTGGATGGAAGGAGCCACATGCTTTCGCCTTTATATCTGTCTGCAACTTTTCTATGATATAATTTCGGCATGATAACGGAGCGGAGACAATTTGGAATCGGCACGGATACCCTAAAGATTATCGCCATTGTTTGTATGGTATGTGATCATCTGCCGTTTTTGAATCCGGACGCCCTCTTTGGCGTGGCGGGCAGTTCTTCGATCTATTACGGTTTTCCGCTCTATCTGCTGCATTCCATCGGACGGATTACCGCCCCGATTTTCTTCTATATGGTCGCGGCCGGTTATCGGCGAACGCATGACACAAACCGGTATGCGATCCGCCTTTTTATCTTTGCCTGTATCAGCTATGTTCCGGCGATCTGGTATTTTTACGGATCTTTTCCGAACGGAGAGACCTTTCTGGATTTCAATGTTCTGTTTTCGATGTTTTTCGGGCTGATGCTGCTGCGATCGATCCATGAAGTCCGCAACCTTCCATTAAAGATTTTATGCATCCTGCTCTGTTTGGCTGCTTTTTACTTCACGGAGTTTGGATTTTTCGCCGCGGGGCTGATTCTCGTGTTCGACCTGTTCCGAAAGAGCAAGGTGCAGACGGGAATCGCAGCCGTGGTTGTCACGCTGGCTTACATTTTTCAAAGCATCGGTTTTAATCTGAGTTACTACACCGCCTCGGCGTTTGGCTGGCATGTGCTTATCGTGATGTTTTCAATGCTGCTGCCGCTGATTCTGATTTTGTTGTGTCGCAAATTTTATCCGAGGGGAACACAGGGGGACGATCCCGCCGGGACAGTTGGGGACAGGTCTTATCCGTCCCGATTCAGTGCGATACCTCCCCGGCGCAGTCCGTTCCGCAAGTGGTTTTTCTATGTGTTCTACCCGGGGCACCTTACGCTGCTTCTGCTGATCCGCATGTTTTTTCTTTCATGAAAGCGGTGTAATTTTATGATGATACTTACTGAATTATTTGCGGTTATTGAATGCAGACCGACCCGGGACTTAAACGAGAATCTTCTCGATGTATTCTGAGGACATGCCGGAGAGCATTGAATAATAGTTCATCGTGAATTGTACAACGTCACCGACGCTGTATTTTTTTTCACAATCCGTAATATCCGCGACGAAACAATCGCTGCAGCCGCCGAGAACTTCGATGCCCGCATCGTGCGGTTTCAGATGATAGATGTCGACATCCTGTTTGCCGACCGCGATCAAGGCGCGTTTTCGGATTCCGCGATCGGGGAACCTCGGATCCTGTGCGGCGGGAACGACGCCCTGCACGCGGCTTCCATACGGTGCGGACGGTTTCTCCTTGATCTCAATGATCTCGGCGCTCAGCGTGAGATTGTCGCTGCTGCCGCCCCGTACCGGTTCGTTGTAACAGGCGATGTTTCCGATGATGATCGCTTCGCCGATGCGCAGATGATTGATTTCTTTCGGAAGTTCACGGCGCTGCAGCTTGTAGACGGAGCTCGTGTTCCCGCCGGAAACGATCGGCAGTTTGAACCCGACCGCAGCCTCGACATCGTGCACGAGCTGTGTGAATAGACCCATGTTCTCATCATCCGGAATGATTTCACTGTAACAGCTGAGGTTGTTCCCGATGCCGTAGAGCTCGATCCCCGAAAGCTTTGTAATCGCTTCGCACAGCGGAACGAGATCCGCAGGCATAATACCCTCCCGCGTCTCGCCCAGTTCAGTCATGATGACCACTTTGTGTTTTCTACCCTGCCGAATCGCTTCCGCGCTGAGCGCCCGAATCGTCTCGTATTCGCTGTTGAGACTCACGTCGGCATAGCGGACGACCTCTGCCGCCTGACTGATCATCGGCGGGCGGATCATCCACTTCTCAGCTTCGTAATCTTCATATTTCTTCAAGTTTTGAAAGTGCGCCTCGCAGATGCTGTCCGCGCCGTTCTCCGTTAAAAATTTCACGAGCGGTGCATAGCCCACGAAGCCCTTCGTGACCATGCTGATGCGGATCCCCTGTTCAGCTGCGAGCGCCTTCAATGTATGCAGATTTTGCAGAATGCCGGCGGTGTTGATTTCGATCGTTGGATACATTTTCTTTTCCTTTTTATACAACGAGATCAGGTGGACGCTACGCTCTATGCAGGGATACGGTGTGTACCTGACCTCCTGTGCTCATGATAAACCACTTTTTTTGTTTTTATTAAATGCTGCGATCGCGCGAGCGGATTTTCGTTCGAGATCCCAGAGCGTTTCCGTCGTCTTTCCGCGCGCGGTCAGGTAGGCGTCTGTCTCAGCCGGAATATCCGCATTCGGATATTTCCGCTTGAGGATGCTTTCTATGATCCGCCGGGCGAACCACGGATTCTTCACGAGCACAGGACCGAGCGCGTTTGTAAATATAATGTTTTCGCGAACTGCGCCCTCGTAGATCGCGCGGGAATCGGCGGCGGATGAATCGTTCGCACCGGAATCGACCGTGCCGACATTTTCATTGTATATTGTCCCGCTTTCGCCGCTGTTTCCGAGCCCATAGACGATACGGCCGAGCGCCTTTTGATTTTCTGCGAGGAAGGTATCCGTCGTGCGGATCTGGATGCCGCAGACGTCGCCGGGTTCTTCGGTGCTTTGCGCATCTTCGGATTTCGTCTCGCTGTCGCCTGCCTTTGTGTTCGATGTGTCCGCATCCGACATGAGCCGAAAGATGATGTCATCGCCGTAGATCGCTTCGCGCTCGTTGACCTTCATGTCCAAAAGCCCGAGCCCTTCGAAGACGCTGCCATCCTGCCGCACGATCTCCTGCGCCAATACAGCCCCCGTCGTACCGACCGCTAAAATCCCTTTGCCCGCAGCGGCATATTCCTGCAGCGCTTCCTTTTTCTCCGAAAGCGCGTGGATGACCGCCGGCATTACGATCAGTTCGCCGGGATTCAGCAGGATCAAATCCGCGTTTGAAATATCCGAACCGCCGGTCACGCTATCGGTCAGCCGATCCGTCAGCCGGTTCACGCGCTTGAGTCGCGCTTCGATGCCGAGCTGCTCGCAGATGCGGACGAGCGCCGCGACATTGCCGCGGTCTCCGTGCAGATTTAAAATGTCCGGATACATCCACAGGATGTTCAGCTGCCTTCCGTTCATCGTTTTTCCTCTGTCACAATCATCGATCGTTCTCCTCTGTACCATGCGGATTCGCCACATCCTCTATATGCGGCTTTGTCCCCTCTGCTCTTTTACGCAGATGCTCATAGGCCTTGATCGTCGATATTAGATACACGTTGTTCGAACGGCACTTTGCGAGCGCCTCAAGCACGGCGCTCTCATCGTCTGATTCCACCACGACAATCTTTTCAAACGGAACGCCCGCGTAGATCAGGCGGTTTGCCGTGTCAAAGCAGATTCCCTTGCCGAAGCAGATACACTTTTCGACGTTGCTGGAGACGAACGGTTCGAAATTACAGTCGAAGGCGTAGAATGTGTTGCTGTAATACGGCGTGATGTCATGGATGGTTTCGAGCCCCGCGAGAAACACCTTTTCGGCGCTGTCCGCTGAGATGTCGTCGAGAACGCTCTGCAGCGTCTCGGGATTTTCCTGCTTCATGCGGATATATCGGATCTGCTTCTCTCCGAACCGGAAGACCTCAAGCCTGCCGCCGATGTTCGTAAACGTCTCAAACGCTTTTTGGATCTCGGAAATGCGAAGCCCCAACGCCGTGCACACCGCATAGCCGAGCGCATAGTTATACAGAAAATGTGCCGCCGCATAGCCGAGGTGAAAGATCTCGCCCCGGATCGTAAACGTCCCTTTTTCGTAATCCACGCCGGAGATCTGCACGTCCGGCGTCTCGTCGCTTCCAAAGCCGCAGGAAGGACAGGAAAACCTGCCTACATTTGCTAAATTGTAGTAATCGAACTCGATCGCGTCGTGGCAGAGCGGACACGGTAGGCTCACGCCGAAGCCCGCTTCCTTCAGCGAACCCCTTTCGTTTTTCGCCACCCCGAACGAAACGGTATCGCCGGCAAGTGCCGCAAGCGATTTGCTCCTCGGCTCCTCGTTGTTCACGAAGATCGTGATGTCTTCATTCACGACCGCCTTGATCTTTTGATAGATGTAGTCCGGATCGCCGTTGCGCTGCACCTGATCCTTCTGGATGTTCGTTACGCAGAGATATTTTGCGGGGATGCTCCCGTAGACAGCCGCGAGATTGCGTTCGTCGACTTCGAGAATCAGATATTCCGGCTTCATGCGCCCGAAACAGCCCGAGGTCTTGATGAGCGTCGTAGCGATGCCGGGCTTCTGGTTCGCGCCTTCAAGATTCGTCGCGACGGTCTTTCCGGCCGCCCGAAAGACGTGGACGATGAGGTTGTTTGTCGTGGATTTGCCATTCGTCCCCGTGATGAAGATCGTCTTCTCAGGATCGATGCCCGTAAAGCCGTTCAGAAAACCGGGATGGATCCGGCATGCGATCTCGCCGGATTTGTTGCTGCCCTTCTTCGGAAAGAAAAGCCCTATGAGCAGTGCGCACACTTTGCCCGCCCAGAGGGCGATGATGAAGCGAAATTTATTCATTTCATTATGATATCACAGGAAGCGCTTTCGTGTATATCCCGATCGCGCAGATGGCATGGTGTTAGGATTTTTTCTCGAAATATTCGCGCACGATGGCACGTTCGTCGATTGGCGTGTTTACGCCGTGGACTTCCTCGTAAAGAACATTGCCTTTGCCGACCAAAAGCACAAGATCTCCATCCTGTGCCATGTCGAGAATCTTCGGAATCGAAACATGCCTGTCGCGAATAATCTCGTAACGCCCTTTTCCGGACGTACGCTCCATACCTTCGGCGATGTCTGCGAGAATCCGGTCAGGGTCGTCCGTCCGGGGACTTGCATCGGATAGAATCGTGTAGTCCGCCTCGCGGCCGAGCACCTCGCCCGAGTCGAATCGGCGGATGTGTGCGCGGTCTCCTTCCAGACCGAAGACACAGAGGATGCGATTTGGATGGTAGGCACGCGCTGTCTCAAACATCGCTTCCATAGAAAGGCGGTTGTGCGCAAAGTCGATGAGAACGGTATAGGGCGCGGGCACGTCCACGTATTCCATGCGTCCCGCCACGACCGTCCGCGCGAGACCGCTTTGAATCGCTTCTTTCGGGATACCAAAATGATCGGCGATGCACACAGCTCCGAGCGCATTCTCTGCATTGAAGCGCCCGGGAATATCC
>JAISKP010000111.1 GCA_031260885.1 Eubacteriales Family XIII. Incertae Sedis bacterium | reverse complement strand
CAATGTATACAGCACCACCAGCAGCACGGTCTTCGCATACGGATTCGTCTTGTCAAAGCCGGACTTAATCACGAGCGCGAGTACTTTCAGCGGATGACAGATCAAAATGCGGATCAGCGAGCGTTTCACGATCAGCCCGGACTTGATCCCTCTGACCAGGGAAAGCAATATCCACAGGATCAGCGCAGTGACGATGCCAACGATCCCCGCCACGATCAAAAATGAAAAGTTGAAGTCTTCCATATCTCCGCCCAGACGATACAGCGTATTCGATGCGACCTGCGCCGCGTACAGCGTAAGTGGAATCGTCAAAAGCAGAATCACAACCTGCACTTCCGGGAAGATGTTGTCGAGCAGGTACAGCCTGCGCGAACCGTCGGCGCGTTTTCTGCCCGTGCAGACGATGAGTCCGATGAACAGGATCAGGGCAAGGAGCAGCGCGATGGCGGCGCTTCCCATATAAGTCCGGGCGATCGCCCGGCTTTCCGACAGCGCCTGCGCCTTTACCGCGATCGACGCCGCATCGTAAGCCAGATACATCGTCACATTTTTTGGCAGCAAGTCTTTTGAAAAATCATAGGGTCCGACCCAGTTCTCGTTCGTATCGGATTCAGCATAACTATTTTTCTCACCGCCGGTCCATGAAAGATAGGTGGGTGCAGCGGTGAACCGGCTCAGATCCTTCGGATATTTATCTGCGTTCAGCGGCACGTTCGTAATCGCAGTTTCCCCGTCGCCGATGAAGTAGAGCGCGCCGTGATTATCGAGTTCTTTCAGCAAAAGGTTACGATAACCGATGCGTTCGTCAATGAAAGCTTCCTTCGCCTGTGATAGTTCTTCGGCAAACAGCGTTTCAAAGGCCTCTTTGACCGCCGGATCGCCGAAATCCTTTGCGACCTTTACCTGATAAGTCTGTTCCACGCCGGGATCACCTGCCCATCCGGTTACATTCCGCACATCCGTGAGCGCAGGATCGCTCAGGAACTTATCGATGTCAAAATAGACAGTTCCCCAGTGAATATCGTATCCGTCGGACGAATATCCGGTGGACGAGTCGGTCCGCGTAGGAACAGGCTGAACATCTTCAACGACCCACACGCCGTTATTATAGTGATAATTGTAGTTGTCCGTGTATGTTGTTCCGCCCATCGATAGATCAGAATAGACCGAGCTTATAAGTTCTGTGCCGCGCTCTGCCAAGGCGTAATAGATGCCCTCCACCGCCCCGCTGTAATTGCCGTATTTGTCCGGATCCGTCCGGATCGCCTCGGGACTCGGGTACTCCTTATACAGCGTGATCAGGTTCCGATCGTCGCTGTTCGCCAAAGATCCAAATGAGCGCGAATTCAGAAACGGACGGCTTGTAAATAAGTCCTCCAATACGATGTAAACGCCGCCGTTTTGTTCCGCGGTTCTGCTGTTGAATTTCAGGTCGCCGATAAAGGCAAGCGCCGCCGCGCCGGCGATCAGCACGACAGTCAGGGCGAATGCGACGACCCTGACCGCTGTACGGTCGAACACGCGCATCTTCCCGGTAGCATCGCGTCTCATGCGTTTCGTCGAGACGATCTCCGAAACAACGAGTGCGTCATCGTCCGCCGCAGATTCCAAGTTCTTATCCGATTTGTTCAATTTTATATCCAATTCCCCACACCACCTTCAAATATCTCGGATTCTTCGGATCGATTTCGATCTTCTCGCGAATCCTTCTGATGTGTACGGCTACGGTGTTTTCGGGACTGTAGGACGGCTCGTTCCAGACCGCTTCGTAGATCTGTTCCATCGAGAAGACCCTGCCCGCGCGCTGCGTCAGAAAGCTCAGAATGCCGAACTCGATCGGTGTCAGCGCCACCTGTTCGCCGTCGAGCGTGACGGTTTTCGATGCATCGTCCACGATCAGTCCGCCGGTCCTGCAGACGCCGTCTTGCCGGACCATGCTACCGAGATCGGTATACCGCCTGAGCAGCGACCGCACGCGCGCGGTCAGCTCGAGCGGATTGAACGGCTTGGTCACATAATCGTCGGCACCGATGTTCAGCCCCGTGACCTTGTCGTAATCCTCCGATTTTGCGGACAGCATGATGATGGGAATGTTTTTGCTTTCGCGGATTTTCATCGTCGCCCGGATACCGTCCAGCTTCGGCATCATGATATCCATGATGATGAGCTGAATGTCCTCCTTTGCGAGCACCGCGAGCGCTTCTTCGCCGTTGTAAGCCTTCGAGACGCGGTACCCCTCTGCAGTGAGGTAGATCTCTATGGCGTTCACGATATCCTTGTCGTCATCGACCGCTAAGATGTGATACATTCCGTTTCGCTCCGTCTCCATCCGGTTGCGGTTCGCCGTGCCCAATGAGCATTTTCCACCGCAAACCCGATATTCCGTTTCCGTACATTTATAGACAGCCTCATTGCCGCCCATAAGGCAGAGGGGATTTCCTGAACCCGCCTCTACTATAAAGATATTACACAGGCATTCTTACAGACCGCCTGCCCTGTTTCTTACAAATTTCTTAAGGTTTGGCAGCGTATGGCAGCACTCATCAAATCAGAGAGATTTGTGAATCGCCATTATTTATAAGAGTATAACATATGTGGAAACAACCGTTACCACGCAGAAAAATCAAACGCATTTTACCGCGCATAGATGCTGGGGGCTCTGTACCGGATGGCTTCGGCGATGTGTTCCTGTTTGATCTGCTCGACATGATCGAGGTCGGCGATCGTTCTGGCAATTTTGATGATTTTTTCACCGGCGCGCGCACTGAGCGAAAATACATCATAAGCTTGCGCAAGCAACTTTTCGGACGATGTGTCGAGCGGGCAATATTTTGAGACCATTGCGGGTGTAAGCTCCGAGTTGTAAGTGATCATCTCATTCGCGTAGCGCCGACGCTGGATCTCGTGTGCCTGTGCTGCTTTAACGCGCATCCCGGCTGAGGATTGCAGTGTTTCAGTCGGATCCGTGGATAGCGTGCCGAGACTTTCGGCAGGTGTCTTCAAGCCGGAGGGGTGTTCTGTGCTGCTAAAACTGTTCAGAATGCTTTGCCCGCGCAGCTCATTAAATTCAACCGGCGCAACGTCGATATGCAAATCGATGCGATCCTTGAGCGGACCGGATATCTTTGAGAAATATCTTTGTCTTTGCGTCTCCGTGCAGATGCACTCTTTTTCCGGATGACCGTAATATCCGCAGGGACAGGGATTCATCGCGGTAATTAGAATGAAATTGCAGGGATATTTGATGCGAGAAAGCGCCCTTGAAATCAGGATGAATTTATCCTCGAGGGGTTGCCGCAAGGTATCGAGTGTGACTCTCGAGAATTCCGGAAGTTCGTCAAGAAACAGGACACCCATATGCGCAAGGGATAGCTCCCCGGGCTTTGGTCTGTGGCCGCCACCGAGCAGTGCCTGTGGTGTGATGGAATGATGGGGTGCGCGGAACGGTCTGATGCCCGATTCCACCCCGGTATATGTTTCTCCTGCGATGCTGTAGAGCTTTGTGATTTCCAGTGTTTCCGCATAGAGCAGTCGCGGCAGGATCGAGGGCATGCGCTTGGCAAGCATTGTCTTTCCCGATCCGGGCGGTCCGATCATGGATAAGTCGTGCTTGCCGGCAGCACTGATCAGAAACGCCCGCTTCGCAAATTCCTGTCCCATCACCTCGGAAAAATCTCCGGTTGCCGGTGAGACCGTGCCGGACGGTTCTATTTGCCCTGCGACGGCGCTCTCCGGTAAGACGGTAAGCGCCGTATCGGTCTGTCTCATGGATTTTATTGTCAGCGTATCGAATCCCGTAAAGTGATCGATGATTTCCCTGAAATGGGTTACCGGATAAACGGTCAGTCCCCGAATGTCCAGAACCTCCTGCAGATTTTCCATGGGAACAAACACGGTATCGATTCCCTTTTGTTTGAGTCCGATTACAAGTGCAAGACAGCTTTCCACTTTATTCACGGCACCGTCAAGAGACAGCTCACCCAGAAACGCGGTATGCTCAAGCATGTCCTCCGAAACGTTTTCGAGCAACGCCAAGATGCCGAGTGCCATCGGCAGGTCGAAATGCGTCCCGGTCTTTTTCGTGTCGGCGGGCGACAAATTCACCGTGATGCGCTTGGACGGAAAGGTGTACCCCGTGTTCATCAACGCAGAACGGATACGTTCTTTCGATTCCTTTACGGACTGATCCGGAAGACCGACGAGATTCAGTGCGGGCAGCCCGGAGGACATATGCGTCTCTACCGTGACAAGTTCCGCATCAAGCCCGCACAGCGAGGCTGTTATAATTTTTGAAAGCATGATTGACTCCTTTTGAAAGTACCTACACACGGCAACCCAAAGGAATAATATCATACAATAATGGTAATATCAACCAATATTTACATAAAATACAAAGATGGTTCTCAGGTCTGCGATCTGTTATACTTTTAGTGCCGCTTGCGACGTGCCGTCTTTTATAAAACACGCTGTGAAAATCGGAAAGCATCTATTCATGAAAAAAATACTACTGATTACCACCGGGGGTACCATCACGTCCCAGATGACAGCGGATGGACTGAAGCCCGGTGAAGACAACAGCAGCATCTTGGATTTGCTTGCGGAATGCGATCCGGACAATCATTATGAGCATAGAGCGCTCTGCAACATCGATAGCACCAATATCCAGCCGGAGCATTGGTGCATGATGGCGAAGTGTATCGACAGCGTGTATCGGGACTACGACGGAATCATCTTAACGCATGGCACGGATACGCTTGGGTATACGGCGGCGGCATTGAGTTTCATGCTTCTGCATATCCCCACCCCCGTGACCCTGACCGGGTCTCAGATTCCGATGGCGGAAGCGGCGTCTGACGCAAGGAACAATCTCTATACGGCAATCCAAACGATCGAACACGGCATCAAAGGCGTTACCGTTTCATTCAATCACAAGGTGATCAGCGGCACAAGAGCGGTCAAGACGAATACCTTGGACGTTGATGCCTTTGAAAGCATCAATCTGCCTTATCTGGGACAGGTCTATGACGACGGTTTCCATGAAGCACCGGAGGCGAACAGCAGAACAGAAACGTACCGGTTTACGGAGGCGCTGTGCCCGGATGTGTTTATACTGAAGGTCTTTCCGGGACTCAGTCCGGCTTTTGTGGATGCAGTCCTGAAATCCGGATGCAAAGGACTCATCGTCGAAGCCTTTGGACTCGGCAATATCAGTTGCCTTCATCGTGATTTGACCGAGGTAATTGAAAAAGCCGTGCGTCAGGAAATTCCTGTCGTTGTCTGCAGTCAGTGTCTACACGAACGGTGCGATCTCACCCGCTATGAAGTCGGAAGGTGCCTACAGCGCAGCGGCGCCATCTCCGGAAATGACATGACCACCGAAGCAGCGACGGCAAAGCTGATGTGGGCATTGAGCAAGTCAGGATCCGTGGAAGAGATCCGCGCCATATTCAATACAAACTATGTGAACGAGGTGACGATTCGCCCCTGATATCCTTCTCTATCTGCACCTTACGATTCTTTTTTGTAGATCTCTTTTCCGTCAAAGATCGTCAGATCGACTTCGGCTTTTAAAATATCAATTTCCGGAATTTCAAACAAATTCTTATTCACAACGATGATGTCCGCCAGCTTTCCTTCTTCCAATGTTCCGAGTTCCGATTCACGGCTGAATACATAGGCGCTGCCCGCCGTATATCGTTTCAGCGCTTCGGACAGACTGATCCGCTCCTCCGGATTCACACCGGCTGGTGTGCCGTCATAATTGCATCTTGTTACGGCCGCATAGATATTCTTGAACGGGTTCAATCCCACAACGGGGTAATCCGTGCCGAACGCCAGATGTGCGCCCTGATCCAGCAAGGTGCGGAAAGGCCATTCCCACCTGCTGCGCGCCTTTCCGATCCGGGAGATTTTCTCATTTTCGTCCAGCACCAGATGCGCAGGTTGCACCGAAGCAATGACGCCCAATTCCTTAAACCTCGGGATGTCCTCCGGCTGGATGCTTTCGATGTGCTCTATGGTGTTTCTGATTTTTTTCGTATTTTTTGGGTTCCCGGTTTCAGCATTGGCGTGTTCAAAGATATCAAGACCCCACCGCACTGCGGCATCCCCAATGCAGTGACAGCGCATCGGCAAACCCGCTCTATTTGCGATGGCAGTCGCTTTCTCATAATCCGCTTTGGGCGCGTTGGCATATCCGACGGTATCCGGCTTATCCGCATAAGGTTCCAGCAAAAACCCGGTGTACGTGGATGTCACGCCGTCCAAGAGTGTCTTCAATCCCGTATAAACGAGCTTGTCGGAATGATAGCGGTTTGCTGTTTTGAGTTCCTTTGCCGCATCGGAGTCTATGGAGAGGAGGTCAGAATAGAGATGCAACCGGGCAGTCAGTTTCCCGTCCCGCTCAAATTCCGCCAGCGCATCAAACTGATTATAGGTAGTCTGATTTAGAAAACTCGGTGTGACCTCGCCGAATGCGGTGATGCCGTTTTTCGCGATACTCGTCAACAGATCCGAATAGATTTCCTTCAGGACTTCTTTTGGGAAGTCATATAATTTCTGAATTGCGGGAAGACAGGCTTCGAATTCGATCAGCAGTCCGGTCGGTTCACCGTCCGCATCTTTCGGGATTTCTCCGGATGAAACCGTGGAATTGCGGTCGATCCCCAGTTCTTCCAGCCCTTTGGAATTCGTCCAGACCGTATGAACATCGGCGGCCGCCAGATAAACCGGTCGGTCGGGAATCGCTTCATCGAGGGACTTTTTCGTAGGCAACGGCGCATCATTCCAAAATGCCGGCAACCAACCCATG
Organism: Eubacteriales Family XIII. Incertae Sedis bacterium; assembly: GCA_031260885.1. Lineage (GTDB taxonomy): Bacteria > Bacillota > Clostridia > Peptostreptococcales > Anaerovoracaceae > JAISKP01. The sequence goes on along the minus strand of JAISKP010000111.1, from coordinate 6,036 downwards.
CCCAGGACGCACGCTTCGTCCGGATGTGTGTCCGCATATTCTTTGATAATCCGAACGCAATCCGTTTCTGAAACGGAATCCGTGATCTCCATACAACAATGGGAACTGGCACATGTCGCGCCCATGAAAAAATGTGTATGTGCGTCGATCAGCCCGGGCATGATCAGTTTATCACCGGCATCGATCACCTTCGTATCCGGACCGACGTATGCATCCGGACTTTCTCCGATTTGAAAGACCTTTTGGATTTTGTTGCCGGAAACAGCGATGGCGCCGGAAACCGGTCTGTCCTCTAATCCCGTAAAAATCGCATTTCCTTTGAGGATAATGTCCGCTTGTTTCATAATCTCCTCCCTGAAAGGTCATGAGAAGAATCACAGTAACGACATTGTGATTCTTCTCTTCATATTAATCTGATAACGTATTGATTACAGTACAAACCCTGTAATCAGGAATGCGATGGCTGACAGTACCGCTGCGACCACCGCATAAGGCAATGTCCCCCGCATCTGATCAATGGCCCTTATGCCGCATGCCTGCGAAGCAAGAATGACCGCATCGCCGTAGAAGCAAGTGGTGCTGCCAAATGCTGCGCCGGAGAATACAGCGGCGCCCGCGAGAATCGGATTTACGCCCATCACCAGCGCAAGCGGCAGAACGATCGGCGTGATAATGACTGCCATATCCCAGAAACATCCCGTCGTAAAAGCATAGATGGCACAGAACAGAAATACCACTACCGGCAGAAAACCACCGTTCATGAGCGGTGCTACAAGCGCAATGACGTAATCGGCCAGACCGAGGTCAAGATTTGCGCCCTGCACAGCAAAGGCCATGACGGTCAGCAGGATCGTGAATCCCATGGTGAGTACGCCGTCAAAACATGCCGTCAGCAATTCACCGAACTTCATCTTCCGGCAGACTGCGAACGCGATGATTGAAAACACCACCGCTGCGGATACGCCGTACAGGATTTCCTTGTCAAAGACCAGTGTGACGACAATCAGGATAATGATCGGAAGCAGGAAGAACAGCGGATTTGAAGGCTTGACCGCATTGTCCGGCGTATCCGCATCCTTTTGTGCATCGGCCTTCATGACCACATCTGTTCCTTCAGGGAAAACATCACCGGTTTCGGCAACGCGTGCGTAATCTTTTTTGATTAGACCAAACTTTGGAATGATGCCCACGATCTGCAGGAAAAGTATAATGAGCGCGAACCAACCGTAGAACATGAACGGAATGGACGAGATATATGCACCGATCCCCGATCCGTCTACAAGGATACCTTCCGCTTCAAAAAGACCGGCGAAGTAAACAGCCCATGTGGAAATGGGGATGATGATGCACACCGGTGCCGCTGCGGAGTTGACGACATATCCCAGTTGTGTTCTCGGAATTCCATGCTTATCCGTGATCGCTTTCATTGTGGTGCCTACCGCAAGATTGTTTAAATAATCATCTACGAATACGATAATGCCGAGTATAAAAGTACCGAGCAACGCCTGACGCGGCGTTTTGATGAACTTGCTTGCCCAGTTTCCGAATTCGACGACGGATTTTGAACGCTCCAACAATACGATGAGCATTCCGAAAAGTGCGATGACCAAAATGAGCCACTGGGCGGTCTCGTTTGACATTGAGGAATAGACATAGGTAAAAACATTCGGAACGATTCCCGTAATGTTTCCGGCTAAAATTGTCGAAGCAACGATCAGACCGCACAGAAGCGCCACGAGCGTTCTTTTAGAGAGGACCGCAACGACAAATATCGTTGCTATGGGAATAAGTACAATCGGGCTATCCATCTTTCATCTCCTTTTTTCTGAACAATGGCGTATAGATATTCATTCGTGCAAATGGTATTTATTATTACTCATTATATATTCTTCGGATGACTTTGTTGTAACTTTTATTGTGTAAGTTCCTTTGCAAACGCCGCAGCGTTGTCGCAATCCTTCTGATTCGGACGCCCGATGTGCGTGATGGCAAATTTCCCGTAACAGTGGAAGTTCTGCGCTACAACCGGAATGCCTCTTTCATCGAGCAGCTTTTTGAGCTGATTGTATGCAGAGGTGACGACTGCGGTCGTGCTGAAGATCGCAACCTTTGAGACCTGTTCCGGCGTGAGACCTCCGATAAAATTCTTTACGGCATCGTCGATCCCGAAGGCGTAGACGGCGCTGCCCAGAAACAACAGATCCACGGGCACTTCGAGCGCATTTGTGAGCGGCAGGGCAGGCACGCCGACCGCCGCGCCGATGGCCTCCGCGATTTTCTGCGTGTTTCCCGATCTGGTAAAATATCTTACAGCGATTTTCATGTATGATCCCTCCGATCCTATCCGGCGCATTCTTTGCGAAAAGTATATCACATAATTTGCACGCAGGAGACGGATAGATGATTTGCCTGTTCAGAAGACGTTTAATCTGATAAAATATATATTGTTTGAACAACCGAAACGAACAAAGGGGGCACTCCATGATTCATGTCTATACAACATATGTTAATGATACGCTTTCGCCGGCAGAGGCGATTGATGAAATCAACTATTTCGTTCGCGCACAGCCATTGTATGCAAATACGGTCGGTATCATCCATTGTCATGCAGACTTTGTTGACGATGAACATGTACAGGCAATTTGCGACGTCCTGCCATTCGAGACAGTCGGCTGTTCGACAACGTCACTGGCCAATGACGAGGTTTCATTACAATATGGACTGACGTTAACCATTCTGACATCTGATGATGTACAGTTTCACACCGGCGTTTCACCGTCTTCAGCAGAGGGTCTCGATTTTGCAATGGGTACGCTGCACAATAACGTCATCGCTTCACTACCGGAACGCCCGAAACTGATCATTCCGTTCATCCCATTCTTGGTGACAACGGGCGGAGATGAATTTATCTCGCGTCTGAATGCACTAACGGATTACAGTATTCCGTTTTTCGGAACGCTGCCAATTTCAGCCGAAACAGATTACAGCCGTTGCTATACGATTCACAACGGACGCGCTTATATCGATTCAGCAGTCCTGCTTGCAGTCAGTGGCAATGTGACGCCCCGGTTTATCACAACTGTTGTTGCAAGCGAAGAATATCTTGAGGTCAATGGCGCTGTCACTGCGGCAGAAAAAAATCTTCTGATATCGATTGACAATATTCCGGCAGAAGATTTTCTTGTGAATAATGGTCTTGTTTTCGCACGCGGTATGCTCAGTACACTCAGCAATCTCGAATTGATTATAGACTTACCTACAGGCGAGCGTCTGATTCGGAACTGCATTGCGGGCAATGACTCCGGCGGTATTTACCTTACAGGTCATATTCCGGCGTTGGGCAGTATACACTTTGCCAAAATCAACGCTGAATTCGTGGTGAGGACAAGTCGCGAAATTGCAGAGGCGGCTGCAAATGCTGCAAATGGCGGCGGCATGCTGATGTATTCATGTACGGCGCGAAATTGGATACTTACCGAAAATCCACTTGAGGAACTTGACGCGATTCGGACCACGGTCGGTGCGCGTTCGCCCTTCTCCTGCAGCTACAGCGGCGGAGAGATCTATCCGCAGCAATTGCCGAACGGAAACATCGCAGCCACACTGCAGAACTCATCATTTATCATTTGCCTGTTGTAGACGATGGATTTTACATGCTCAGTCGATATAGGGAGTACTGATTGAGAGACACCCCTTCTTTTTCGGCTTCCATCGCAAGACGAGCGTGTAGCGATTTGGGAATTCTCAGCACAAACTTACCGCTATACTTGTCAGCTTCAAACGGAACCGGTACGGAGAAGCCGCCCTCGAGTTTCGTTTCAATCCACCCTGCCATTGCCTCCTGAATATTTTCATATGCCTCTGTAATGGTGCGTCCATCGCTCATACAACCGTCAAGTTCAAGTACTGTTGCAAAATAATAAGTTCCGCTCTCATCAGAAATACGTTTGGTAATAATATTGTAAGGTAAATTCATATAATCGCTGACGTTCATCAAATCCACCGTCTTTCTGTCAATTTTCTCCGATGCGTCGAAGTATTTCCGTGATATAGGATATCTTCAGAGGATCTTTTAGGGTTATTACATCGCCGTACTTGTTAATGTAATGACGATGTGATCCGTTTTGACGCTTGAATGAGTATCCATATGCGGCAAGAACCTTTTCTGCTTCCGGTAACCTGATGCCCCGGGGTTGGTTCTTCATTTTCTGTATAATCTTTTTAACCGGCGGCACTATGGATTCCTTTTCAATAGTACTGTATTTGATACTGAATGTCAATCAGGCTTTTGCTTGTGGACTCGCTGCAAAAAATGCAGATGTCAATGAAAATATAATATGGTAAATAATAACATAATATACATATTTATACAAGCATGTAATTTGCAAATACTTCGACAGAAGAATATCAACTCCACAGCTTGACTTTATCGCTTTAGCGCGATAAACTATTCACGGAGACACCAGATCTGGGTTTCCAGTCATTTTTATTAAATGGTTCATATGCTATATAATGGAAGAACAACATACGGAAGAACGCTCGGACGAAACGTCGGCGCAGATTGGCGGAAAGATGGAGGCAACATGTCAGGGAACGATAGAATAACGCCGGAAGGCACACGGGATATGCTCTTTGAGGAATGCGAGGCGCAGAACAGGATCACGGGGCGCCTTCGCGAGATCTTTAGGGGCGCGGGGTATCGGGAGGTTCGGACGCCGGGCTTTGAATTTTACGACGTGTTTGCCGCACGATCCGACTATTTCCCGCAGGAGAGCATCTACAAATTTACGGATTCGAGAGGCAGGCTTGTCGCCGTGCGTCCGGACAGCACGATTCCGATCGCGCGTCTTACGTCGACGAAGCTCAAGGGGCACGAGCTACCGCTCAGACTTTATTACGCGCAACGCATCTACCGGCAGCAGCAGGAACACCGCGGTCGGAGCGGCGAGATCATGCAGATGGGCGTCGAACTCATCGGCGCTTCGACGTTTGAATCCGACATCGAGATGTTGACGCTTGCGGCGCAGTCGCTTGCCGCCGCTTCGCCGCTCGGCTACCGGATCGAGATCGGGCATGTCGGTTTTTACAACTTGCTCATGTCTTCGCTTGAAGCCTCGAAAGAGGATAAGGCTCAGATTCACAGCCTGATCGCCTCGAAGAATTATGCGGGTCTCGGCGATATCTTGGAAAAGGTTCCCGAGGGAAAGACGGCGGAGATTCTGCGCAGGCTGCCCGCGCTGTTCGGCGATGCGGGCGCGTTGAAGGAAGCATCGGCGCTCGTGAACGGATATGATGAGAAGCTGACGGCCATGTTGGATTATCTGGAGAAGCTGTTCGGTGTGCTCGGGGAGAAGGGGCTTGCGGAACGCGTCATGATCGATTTCGGACTGGTCAACGAAGCGGAGTATTACAGTTCGCTCGTCTTCCGCGGCTACATCGAGGATGCGGGAACCCCCGTGCTCTCGGGCGGGCGCTATGACAATCTGTTTGCGGATTTTGAGGAGGACATCCCGGCGACCGGATTCGGGCTCAACATCGATCTGCTGACGGCGGCGGCGCTGCGCACGGGCCCTGCGGAATCTGAGAATGACGAAGGGTTCGATGCAAATAAAACGAAAACGCAGGGATCGTCTCCTTCTGTCTCCCCGTCTGTCTCTGCGGCAACACCGGCAACGCCCGATAAGATTCGCATCGCCCTCACGAAGGGACGGCTCGAGGACAAATTCGTCGATTTGATGGCGCGCGCGGGTTACGACGTTACGAACATCCGCGAAAAGGGCAGGAAGCTGTTGCTGACCGTGCCCGGTTCGGATATCGAGGTGTTCCTCGCGAAAGCTTCCGACGTCATCACCTATGTCGAGCACGGCGTCTGCGACATCGGCGTGGTCGGCAAGGATACGATCGTCGAACAGGGCGGGACGTATTATGAGATCATGGATCTCGGAATCGGGAAGTGCCGGTTCGCGCTCGCCGCGCCGGCGGGCAAGGACTTTTTCACGGGCTACGGCTCAAAGGTGATCGCGACGAAGTACCCGA
>JAISKP010000220.1 GCA_031260885.1 Eubacteriales Family XIII. Incertae Sedis bacterium | reverse complement strand
GTGATTCCGGAAGGCGTTACAGAAATACGCGCAAGTTTCTTCTACGAATGTCGCAATTTAAAAAGCGTCACACTGCCGTCCACGCTGACGGAAATCGGTGACTTTGCATTTTTCGGATGCGTTGCGCTTGATTCTGTCAACTTGTCCGATTGTATACATTTAAAAAAAATCGGGAAATCCGCATTTGAAGGCTGCTGCAAGCTGTCCGGTCCGTTTTATTTTACCGCATTGGAAGAAATCGGAGAGGCTGCATTTTATGATTGCTTAAATTTAGATCATATTTACTTTTCGGAAGACAAGGCGCTCAGGACCTTACCGGGGCATTTATTTTTCGGGTGCGTGAACCTAAAATACTTCTCGCTGCCTGAAAACCTTACAGAGATCGGTGTCAGTACATTTTACGGATGCGCTTCCATTGATTCGTTGATAATTCCGCACACGACAACAACCATCGGCGGATTTGCCTTTTCCGGATGCACCTCTCTGACAAAGCTTGAGATTTTGTCCGACACCCTTGAAAAGAATTCTCAGATCCTGACAGGCATCAATCCCAATACCAAAGTCCTCGTAAAAAGCGAGGCGGTTCGAAAAGCGTTGAGGTGAAAAAAGTGAATTTGTTTTATGATATTTTAATGCGTTTCGGGACGGATATCGGGTTGGCGCCGGAGATGCAACGCATCCTGCCCGCGACGCTTCTGGTACTGTCCCTCCTAAGTTGTTTTGGCGGATACAAGATCTTCCGCGTATGGGCGGCATTTCTGGCGTTTTTTTTAACCGCAATTTTCATTACGGAGCACCTTGAAGGGGTAACCAATATAGGCACGATCGCGATCACGTTTGCGCTTGTGGGAATTGTTGTAGCTTTTATGGCCTTTCATTGGATCAAGGTCAGCGCCTTTGTTTTTATAATCCTTTTACTGTTTGCAGTTACAGAAGATTTCAGTATTTCAAAACCCTGGCTTCGGGCAATACTGATCATCCTGCCGGCTGTTTTGTCCCTTCCCGTCTATGGACATGCCCTTATTATTGCCACATCATTGTGGGGCGGACTCACATTGTCAGCATTGGTCACCGCGAACCTGCCTCTTCCGGAGCAAGCTGCATTTTACATCGGGATGCTGCTTGCTGTGATGGGTGCCTTTGCGCAATATGACACAAAAAATAGACGAATATCCTTGACCGCAACACAGTTGCCTCTGATCACAACGTGGAGAAGGACATGAAAAAACGAATTTTGTCCGTGTTCGGTACAAGACCCGAGGCCATAAAAATGGCACCTCTTGTAAAGGAGATAAGCGGTCGTGCAGATCTTGAAGGACTTGTGTGCATCTCGGGTCAACATAAAGAAATGCTGGAACAAGTCATGACATGTTTCAACATCCACGCCGACTATGATCTTGCGATCATGAAGCAAAACCAAACGCTGTATGATATCACCTGCAATGTGATTCGAGAAATGGAAAAGGTGCTGTCCGCCGCAAAGCCGGATGTCGTCCTCGTGCACGGAGATACGACAACATCTTATGCTGCTGCGGTTGCGGCATTTTATCGGCAGATCCCAGTGGGCCACGTAGAGGCCGGGCTTCGCACCTACAACCTGAATTCACCCTTTCCTGAGGAATTCAACAGGCAGTCGATCGGTCTGATCGCAAAATATCATTTTGCGCCGACAGCATGGGCAAAGCAAAATTTGATAAATGAACGAAAAAATCCGTCTGATGTTTATGTGACGGGGAATACCGTCATCGATGCCCTGCACATGACTGTGGAAAAGGACTTTATGCATCCGTTGTTAGACTTCACAGGGAATGACCGGTTGATCCTGGTCACAGCACACCGACGGGAAAATTTGGGCGCGAAGATGGAAGAGATGTTTCAGGCGATTCTACGGATTGCCACAGATTTTCACGATGTAAAGGTCGTGTTTCCGATCCACAAGAATCCGGCAGTTCGGGAGATTGCAGATCGAATCTTTTCAGACTGTTCAAAAATAAAATTGTGTGAACCGCTGAATCCGTTTGATTTTCACAACATTATGAACCGAGCGTATATCGTACTGACCGATTCCGGTGGGCTTCAAGAAGAGGCTCCGGCGTTCGGTGTACCGGTCTTTGTGATGCGGGATACGACAGAGCGCCCGGAGGCAATTTCTGCCGGCACAGCAAAATTGGTAGGCACCGAAGCGGAAACCATTTATAGGGAGGTCTCCCGAGTGCTTGATGATGCATCCGAATATCAAAAAATGAGCCTCGCTCAAAATCCGTTCGGAGACGGACGAGCCGCCGTACGCATTACGGACATTTTGATGAATAGACTGTAGCGATCAAAGCGAATCACACCATTTCCAGTTTGAATTTAATGAAATCGCTGTTCAGCCGATTTCTCGACAGCGTGTCTTCGTACATTTCATTTAATGCGTTTTCAAGCAATAGGATATCGTCGGAGGTTAAAATCTCGTGGGTGCTGAGGTAGACGCGAGGCTGCATCCCAAAATCCGCATACAACATTTCTTCATCGAGCGGCGCATCCAATTTAATTCCGTATACGGAAGATACGATGTCCATGTAATCCGAGTATTTTGCCGCTTCGCGATCATAAAATAAAAGGAGGTAGGTACTGACGCCTGTTCTCTCTATCTGCGTTTTGGTAAGGTAGTGATCCAAGTCGAGGGATTCCGAATACCGCATTGTCAGTTGATCCTGCACATAACCGTCTACCGCAGAACGCAGCATGCTGAGCGGTTCTGCCCCACCATATTCGGTATAGACAATTTCTTGCACGTTCCCGTCCGCATCTAAAAAGCGGACGGTGTATGTACTGCCGCCGTGACCGGCAACGTTCGCCGATAAAATCTGTTCGATCAGCCCTAAGCCTTCTTCGGTTACCGTGTATTGACCGTCGAGCGCATAATCAAAATACGCCTGCTCTCCTTGCGGCAATGTGTCGACTGCTACCGGATGTTCCGTGTCACATCCTGCCAACGGTATTGCCACCGCAAGAATGGTTGCGGCTACGAACAGAAAACCGCGGATTGCTTTTTTTGACATAACGACACTTCCATTCATACCGGTTCAATTCGATTATCGTTAATTATATAACAATATAAGTATACCATCTCCGGTATGGTTAAGAGGAATCTTCGTGGAAAAAAGGTGCGGCCATGCAGGGGTGTGCGGGCGGCGGTGATACAGACATACAGAGACAGCCTGAAAAATGGTTAATTTACAAATAAAATAAGTGCCACTTTGGTAACAACTTCAGTTCTGTCTGAGCGAAGCGAGTTAACGAAGTTGTCCAAAGTGCCACTTATTTTATTTAAAGTAAATATCCATTTTTTGTTGGGGTCTCTGTATGTCTGTATTACCGCCGCCCATTTCCCTCTGTATGGCATCGTAAAACAATCATTTTATAATAAAAATATTCCGCACAAATATTCCACAACCGTATTGCGAAATCCCCTTATTTTGCTATAATTATTTATTCGGTATTTGTTCAGCGCAGAAGGAGGATCCAGTCCTTGATAGAACTTAGAATTCACGGCCGGGGAGGACAAGGGGTTGTTACGCTCGCTGAGATGCTTGCACAGATCGCACTCGCTGCCGGAAAAAACGCTCAGACGATGCCCTTTTTCGGCGTCGAAAGACGCGGTGCAAACGTAAAGACATCGGTTCGGCTTTCTGACGAACCCATCAAAAACAGATCACAATCAACAACGCCTGACGTGTTGGTTTTGATGCATGCCAATTTGTTTGATGCTGCGATGGCAGACGGCGAACATGCCGATGCTTACTTTGTAATCAGTTCAACCGAACCCGTTCAGATGCAGCAAAAGTGTTGGTATTTTGACGGGATCAGCATTGCGCTTGAAAATGATCTGGTGGTGGATGGCGAGCCTTATGTGAATATTCCCATGCTGGGTGCCCTATGCAAAGTGCTCGATCTGCCAAAGGAACTGATGATCGAACAAATCAGCAAAAAGTGGTCGGACAAAAGAGGGCTGCCGAATGTACGCGCCGCCACAAAAGCATACGAGACGGTCACTGCGTGAATATGATTGGTGAGGATCCTATGAACAAATTTGATACAAATAAAAGCAGAAACGACAGTTATTTCCCGCTTGCCGTTCCGGTCAAGGGTGCCGGCGGACTTACAGGCAGTTGGAGAACGCACCGCCCGGTATTGGATCACGACAAATGCGTAGGCTGCGATATTTGCTGGTTATATTGTCCCGACGGCGTCATCGCAAGAGGCACACAGAAAATAGATTATGATTATTGCAAGGGTTGCGGCGTATGCGAGAAAGAGTGTCCGACCAATGCAATCAGGATGGAAACCGAGGAATAGACATCCTGTAAACGGCAATGAACCTGAGCGGATAGCAGAAAAGAGGCAGAAATTGGGCATCAATACAAATAGGACAAAACTCGATACGGGCAACAATGCTTGTGCGGAGGCTGTGAAACTCGCGGCTCCCGATATCATCGCCGCCTATCCCATCACACCGCAGACCTCTGTATCCGAGAAACTCGCATCATACGTGGATGAAGGCGTGCTGCACGCGCGCTATATCCCCGTGGAATCCGAACACAGCGCGATCTCCGCCGTAGCAGCCGCCTCGGCTGCCGGTGCCCGCACTTTTACAGCGACGTCTTCGCAGGGCATTCTATACATGAATGAAATCCTTCACTACACTGCCGGCGGCAGGCTTCCTGTGGTACTCGTAAATGTGAATCGCGCCATCAATGCCCCTTGGTGCCTCTACGTAGATCACCAGGACTCGGCATCGCAGCGAGACACCGGATGGCTTCAATTATATGCAGGCGACAATCAGGAAATCCACGACTACGTGCTTCTCGCCTATCGGACGGCGGAGGAGGCGATGATCCCGACCATGGTCTGCTATGACGGATTTCTCTTGTCGCACTCGATGCTCCCTTACGAACCGATCGAGGAAGAGATCGCACGTAAATATTTGCCCGACCGGGATCCGGATTGGTGCCTGCACCCGGCATATGGGCGAAAGACATTTGCGCAGGTGACGCCCGCATTTGAATACAGTGAATTCCGCAAACGGCTCGCACAGGAGAGCGCGCTGGCGCTGGACGTGATCAAAGACCGCGGCGCGGAATTGGATGCGCTCACGGGTCACAACGTCTGCTCACATGTAAAGCCTTACCGAAACGAAGATGCGGATTATTTGATTGTATCCATGGGTTCCATGGGTGTTGAAGCTGAAATGAGCGCGGATATACTGCGCAACCAAGGCATTAAAGCCGGTTCGCTCAGAGTTCGGACGTTTCGCCCCTTCCCTGCCGAGACCTTTGTCGAATTGATCCCCGAAGGCACAAGCGTGATCGTGCTCGATCGGAATTATGCATACGGAACCGGCGGAGGCATCATTCTTCAGGAACTCAAGGAAGCGCTCTACGGCAGGAAAGTTTCTGTTCGCATCGCCGGAACATCGATCGGCGTCGGCGGCATGGAATTGCCCGCCCAACACATGGCCGACACAGTCAAAGATGTTATCCTAAGTGCGTGGAATGACAAAATTTAAAGATAATACGGTAATTCGTTCCCAGTTTCAGTTTCGTGCATTGTAGTAGATTGGAGTAAAAAATGGCCGGTATCAAAGAATGGTCTGATTATGAACTATCCCTTCCCGGGAATGCGGCTTGCGGCGGCTGCCCATCCACGATGGCGCTTCGGACGGTAGGCAAAGCGCTTGGCGAGAACGCTGTCATGATCATGACCCCATCCTGCGCGGTGGCGAGCATTGGATTGCTTCCGAAATCGGCATATGACATTCCGACATTAAATATTTGTTTTGCCGGAGCCGGCGTGTCGGCTTCCGCCGTTGTGAACGCTTTTGAAATTGCACATGAAAAAGGCAGATTTGAAGGAGAAGTTCCAACCGTGTTCAACTGGACAGGCGATGGCGGCACATATGACATCGGACTTCAATCGCTCTCGGCAGCGGCTGAACGCAACGACAACATCCTGCACTTCTGTTACAACAATGAAGCATATTCAAATACGGGGATTCAGCGATCCGGGGCAACGATGCAGTTCGCGCAGACGACCACCACGCCGGGTGGGAAACCGAATCCCAAAAAGAATCTGGCGCAGATCATGCTCGAACACAGAGTTCCATATGTGGCGACTGCCTCAATCGCCGATTTGCAGGATTTGTACCGCAAAGTCGAAAAGGCGAAAGCCATACAGGGGTTTAAGTACATCGAAATCCATGCACCCTGTTTTACTGCGTGGAAATTCGCTGCGGCGGATACGGTTGAAATCGCAAGGCTGGCTGTAAAATCAGGGGCATGGCTTCTCTGGGAAGCAAATGAGGACGTGATCACATTCCAAGGGGCGACGAAACAGATTGCCGAAGGAAAGAAGGAACCTGAGGCGCTCGAGGAATATCTCTCCGCACAGGGCAGATTTAATAAACTACTGAAATCGCCGGACAGAGAAGAAAATTTAGCGCAACTGAAAGCCGATTTGGCAAGAGAGCTGGCACTGATCAAACACAGAGCTGCGTTTAAAGGATAGCCTGATTTTTCTGAAAAGGAATAAAACTTATGGCAGACTACCTCATCGTCATCGATATGCAGCAGGATTTTATAGATGGGTCGCTCGGCACACCGGAGGCGGTTGCGATTGTGCCTAATGTAACCGCAAAGATACGAACCCATCTTGCGTTGGGCAAGGGACCCGTGCTCTTTACTTATGATACACACCAAACGGATTATCTCAAGACCACCGAAGGCCGCAAATTGCCGGTCGAACATTGCATCGAAGGCACCGAAGGATGGAAACTGCATCCTGAAATCGATGCGCTTGCAAAACAGCGTGATTGCATCTCATTTAAAAAGCCGACTTTCGGATCTAAGGAACTTGCCGCATACCTTGCGGATGCAAATGACAGGGAGCCGATCGAAACCATCGAGCTCATCGGTCTCTGCACGGATATCTGCGTGATCTCAAATGCGATTCTGATAAAATCTTTCCTGCCGGAAACGCTGATCCGCGTCGACAGCACCTGCTGTGCCGGTGTAACACCGGAAAGTCATGAAAATGCTCTATCCGCAATGAGAATGTGCCATATCGATATTTTGTAATTTCCACACAAGATTGAATTGAATATGATAGAATAAATGAGTATTGGAAACAAGACATTGCCAAATCTTTTTTTGTATCTTATATGGAATCTGATTTAAAATCAAAAGGAGGAACAACCGATGATCAAGACACTGACCGCTTTCACGGATGAAGTCGATGACATTGAATATGCGATTGATCAAATCAAGGAGCAGATCGACTTTGATCAGGATTTGTATAACAATTCGGTGGGGTTGGTAAGCTGTTTACCCGCATATGTTGAGTCAGGCGTACTCAAGGCGGTTTGCGATCTTGTACCATTCGATGTCATCGGCATTACGACCATCGGTACAACGGTTCCGGGAATAGAAGACCTTACGCCGCTCACACTTACCGTGCTGACCAGCGACGACGTCACGTTCCAAACGGCATGGACCGAACCCATCATCACCGAAGACGCCGATATTATCAAAGATAGTTTCGATAAGACGGCATCGGGCAACAGCGAACAGCCAAAACTGATCATCGCCAATGCCCCCCTGCTTCTGAGCGTCGGCGGAGACTTCTTCAACAATGCAATCAACGAGGCGGGCGGCGGCGTCCCCTGCTTCGGCGCACTTGCGGTGGACGACAAAACGGATTATCATACCTCGCAGGTAATCTACAACGGCGATGCCGCATCGAATCGCTTAGCCTATATCTTCGTCTATGGGAATGTGACGCCGCATTTTCATTTGGCAACGATCTCACATGAGAAAATTTCAAAGGATAAGGGTGTGGTCACAAAAAGCAAAGGGGTTCAGCTTATAGATGTAAACGACAAGCCCGTCAGCGAGTTTCTCATTGGTCAGGGGCTCAAGTTCAACAGCGACGGTATCTTTGAGGGAATCAACTCCTTCCCCTATATCGTTGATTTCAATGACGGAGCCGCCCCGGTAATGCGCGTGATGTTCGCCGTGACGCAGGATGGCTACGCAGTCTGCGGCGGTTCCATTCCGGAGGGCGCTACGCTCAGTGTAGGCTACTTTGACCGTGACGAGATCATCAAATCAACCGATGACGCAGTCAAGCGAATTGATCTGGACTCAGATTCCCACGGCGTACTCATCTACTCCTGCATCGGACGCTACTTCAACATGGATTACGGACCGGACGAAGAGGCAGAAAAGGTGCGCCTAAGCATGGAAAGTAGAAATATTCCGTTCCAGTTTACCTATGGCGGCGGTGAACTTTGTCCGATTCCCACGACAGACGGCAGCGGCAAACTCGTAAACCGCTATCATAACTGTACGCTGGTTGCCTGTGTTTTATAAATTCCCGGAGCTGTTTCCGGCGTGGCATAACATATGATTATGGATCAAAACGAGATACAAATACTGACAGAGGAAAACAGGCTTCTTGCCCGCGAAAACAAGAAGCTCCAGCGCACGCTTGCGCGACATGAGGAATTCATCCAACGCAACAAGGTATCCCTTGAAGCAAGGAAGCAGTTCAATGACATTGTGAAGTCAGAGCGCTCCAGACTTGAGCTCAACATGAACCTGCTTCTAACAAACATCCGCGACTATATCCTCTTTTTCGATACAGCCGGGAAGATTCAATATTGTTCCGATTCCTTTTTGCGTGCCATTAACGTTCCCGGATTCCCACTGATAAAAGATAAGCGTATGAGCGAGATTCTGACCGGCATCATACCGCAGGAGAACATCGATCAGATCATTCAAATGGCTCATGACTTTTCTGAAGGAGCACCGTTTTACAATCTTGCGATGTCGCTCAGAGCTGATCTCGATCGAAGCGGAAATCTACGGGACTACTTGGTGGAGGTGAATATTCTCATTACCGACCAAGGCGGCAGTGAAGGGTTTTTCATGTTGTTTTATGATACAACGGATCTCATGGATGCTCGCCGCGAAGCCGAAAAAGCCAACTCGGCGA
>JAISKP010000206.1 GCA_031260885.1 Eubacteriales Family XIII. Incertae Sedis bacterium | reverse complement strand
TGCAATGACCGTTGCAATGATTCGTTTTGTGCGGGTTCTCATCATGATTGCTTTTCTCCTGAATCTTTGTCTGCAATATCCGACGGGTCTTCTTTCACCTTACGCAGCAAATCGAGCGGACGAACGGCTTTTTCCGTCTTAAGATAGAGGATCTGCTGCGCATGCGGCGCAGATGGAATCGGTTGCATATTTTCGTCATAAAGTTCATGTACTATAAATTCACTGAATTCTTTTTGCGGTCCAAAGATTTCGATCAGGTCGCCGACCGAGAACTTCCCGCGTTGCTCCACGCAGGCGAGACCTGTACCGACGTCGTAACCGCTGACGATTCCGAGAAATTCATAGCCACGGATGTACTCCGTCCCATGAATATCATGCGCCGAGGTTGTGACCTTTTCGTAGGCATCCGGTGTTCCGGGTACGCCGTAGAAAAACCCGGTGGAAAATGTCCGGTGACTGGCTTTATGAAGCTCGTCAATCCAAATGGGATCTGTCGGATCCGCTGTGGAAACACGATCAAATATTGGCGTGTCTGTATTTAAGTCAGCATCTTTTGCCGATCCTTCTGAGCGACTATTCCAAACAGCATCGATCGCTCCTCTGTATGCGCGGACAACGGTCGCGACATAATAGGTGCTTTTCATGCGTCCTTCGATCTTGAAGGATGTTACGCCCGCACGGATCAGATCCCCTAAATGTTCAATCATGCAAAGATCATTTGCGCTCATAATGTAGGAACCGCGCCCGTCTTCTTCCACCGGCAGATATGTACCGGGGCGCTTTGCCTCCGAAAGCGCGTAGTTCCATCGACAGGGCTGCGAACAGTCGCCGCGATTGGAATCCCGTCCGTTCAGGTAATTCGAGAGCAGACACCGTCCCGAATATGCCATGCATACGGCACCGTGCACAAAAGCTTCGAGTTCTAAACCATCGGGGATCTGTGCCCGTATCTGCGCGATCTCATTCAGGGACAGCTCACGCGCGAGGATCAGCCTTCGGACGCCCAGATCGTACCAGAATTTTGCAGCAGCGGCGCTCGTCACACTGGCTTGTGTGCTCAAATGGATTTGCGATCCGCCAACCATGCCGACTTCCGGAATCACTTCTTTCAAGAGCATCAGAACGCCGGGATCCGCGACGATAAAAGCATCCGGGAGACCGTTGGGAGCGGTTCCAGGACAGTTGGATGCAAGACACGCTGCCGCCAAACGCAGTTCTGTCAAAAAAGTACGCATGTGTGCGACATCGTCGTCGTGCGGGTAGATGTTAAGTGTCAGATAGGCTTTTTTACCGTAGCTGCGGCAAAGCTTAACCGCTTCGACGATCTCGGCAACCGAGAAGTTTCCCGCCGAAGCGCGCAGACTGAAATTTTCTCCGCCGAAATACACCGCATCCGCACCGTACTCAAGCGCAAATAACAGCTTTTCTTTGTCGCCGACAGGCGCAAGCAACTCCGGCTTGAGGTAGTTCATTTCAGATGCGAGTTTTCCGGACACAAGGCTTAACGGTTATTGACAGCCCTATAGTAGGCCGCCTTATCCCTTTCAAACTTGCCGTAGTCCGCAGAGAAATTGTGTGTGCCATCCAGATTTTCACTCAGCACGAAATACAAAAAATCGTTTTCGTCAGGATACAGCACAGCTTCGACAGACTCGATCCGCGGGGAACAGATCGGTCCCGGCGGAAGTCCCGGATATAGATACGTATTGTACGGGGATTCGATCTGCGTATCTGCAATCGTCAAGAATTCCTTCGGCTCACCTAAAATGTACTGGATTGTCGCGCAACTTTGCAGCGGCATGCTCTGTGCAAGCCGATTCTGGAAGACGCGTGACATCAAGGTTCGCTCCTCGGATGCAACGCATTCGCGCTCAATGACGGAAGCCAGCGTTACCGCGTCCTGTACCGAAAATCCAAGTGCTGTAGCGCGGTCGTAATATTCCGGTTTGAACAGCAGGTCGAACTGTGACAACATTTTGTCAATGATCTCATGTTCGGTTGCATCGAGATAGACTTCGTAGGTCTCCGGATAGAGGAACCCTTCAAGTCTGTTATCTCCTTCAGGTACGTTTGCAAGGAATTTGTAATCAAATTCGCCGTCCCGGACTTCTGCCATGAACGCATCCGAATCAACAAGTCCGCCTGCAACTAAGATATCCATCGTCTCTTTCACAGTTTTTCCTTCGGGAATCGTAAAGCTTGTCACGTTCGTCCGATCGATAACAATTTCCTTCAGCGCCTCGTTGATCTCTTCCGGCGTCATGGACTTGGACAGTTCGTGTGAGCCGAATTGGTAATATCCAGAATTTTCCGCGAAAAATTTAAAGTGAATTCTAAAGAACAACGCGCTTTTGATGAACCCTTCCGCCTCAAGTTTCGGAGCGATGGTGTTAATCGTAGCACCATCAGGAACCTCAAACAATACGGTCGTCTGGTCTGCAGGATCAACTGCATTCAGGGAATCCGTGTATTTGACATAGCAAACACCAACGGCGGCGATCGCGAGGAGAATGATCACAAGGATTACAATCAAAATAATGCGCCCCGTGTGTTTCTTTTTTCGCTGATTATTCAGATGTTTGAATTCATTTTTTGACATATACGTTCACTGTCAGCAGAAACCGCTCCATTTATCGTTCAGAAGAATATTCATGTCATCGCCGGAAGGCTTACGCCCTGCCGAGATAGTCACCTGTGCGCGTGTCGATCTTAATGATCTCGCCCGCTTCGATGAAGATCGGAACCTGTACGGTAGCACCTGTCTCCACAGTCGCGGATTTTGTTACGTTCGTCGCCGTATCGCCCTTGACGCCCGGCTCGGTTTCGATGATCTTGAGCTCTACGAAATTCGGGGCTTCGACGAGAAAGGCATTGTCTTTGTAGAACTTGATGTCCGCCGAATCGTTCTCACGGAGCCACTGGATCGCATCCTCGACCTGCTCTGCACCGAGCGGCACCTGTTCGTAGGTTTCCCCGTCCATGAAATAATACAGTTCGCCGTCGTTGTACAGATACTGCATCTTCTTCGACTCGATGTGTGCCTTCGGAAACTTATCATTCGGGTTGAACGCTTCTTCACGGATCGACCCGTTGAGGATGTTCTTGTATTTGGTCCGCACAAACGCCGCGCCCTTGCCGGGTTTCACGTGCTGAAAGTCGAGCACCACATACGGGTCCCCATCGATTTCAAAAGTCATACCTTTTCTAAATTCACCCGCAGATAACATCCCGTCTCTCCTTCTGTATTAATTACATTATTTTTCAGTAATGAATCGAATAACAATACCGTTATTTATTTACAGGGATATTATAGCATAATGATGTGGATATTTTCATTACATTTCGTGGCACTTTTCGCCAGAGGCGTTTTCCTTGTAAATGCAGTGCAACAGCAAGGATCTCAAATTCCATGATGTCTTGACCTCCGCTGTGCTTCACTTGCGTGCCGGTGCGATGGAAGTATTGAACTCTGCGGCCGTCACTTTCTTGATCTGACCGGCCGGCGGCAAACACATAGCCACGCGCACCTAAAACACCCGGCAGATATCTACCGGGTGATTATATTCTTGTAGAATACTCCTTTGACTGCCTGTCCAGGCTGCCCGGTCTTTCTACAACCTTATGATCGCACAAGCATTACTTCATTACAACACCAACACGCAGCGGTTGTGGTTCACAAAACAAAATGTCCCGTTTAAT
>JAISKP010000101.1 GCA_031260885.1 Eubacteriales Family XIII. Incertae Sedis bacterium | reverse complement strand
CGTCGTCAGGGCATAGCGTACCCATAGATCCCAGTCCTCTAAGAGGTCGAGCTGCGGATCGAGACCGCCGTACTTTTCAAAAAGTTCGCGCTCAAACAGCATGGATTGGATCGGGATGTAATTGCTGCGCAGAAGAAGAAGCCGGACAAATTTCTGATGATATCGCTCTTCTTCCGAGATAATTTCAAATTCGTATGGCTCTTTGCTCTTAACGATGATTGCTGTCTCATTCGCCAACGCAAAGGCCGCTTTCATATTCGTATCAAGCAGGTACTTCACCATGACCTCGATATGATCTGCGAAAAATAAATCGTCATCGTCCAAAAAGTTGATGTACTTCCCACTCGCCGATTCTATCGCATAGTTACCGGCGTTCGAACGTCCGATCTTTTCGCCCGAGGCAGCATATTTTATGTTCAGATCCGAAAACTCATTTTCGATCATCGCCTGCGCCGTTGGTGCGCCGTCCTCGAACACGACGATCTCGATGTTGTCATAAGTCTGTCTTCTGAGACTGATCAAGGTCTGCCGGAGCACCGCCGGACGACTGTGCGTCCGAACGATTACGGAGACCAACGGACGCTCATCCGACTGTTGATCGAAGTGTTTGATTTCATAAAAGGCACCGTTTCTGTGCTTCGCATAGTCGAGACCAAGGAAACTTGGCTTTATTTTCACTTTTCGTTTTTTTGAAAACCGCCAGAGCCAAAAGATCACCGAAGTAATAATATTCTTCAGATACGCTTTCGCCAGCGCTTTGCGCGACCCCTTGAACATGCCGCGGTGTGTCAGAAAAGAAAAGTATAACTTATGACCTTTCAGAATATCCCTGCAGGATCCGAAGCGGTACCTCAGCAATAAATTATTCGAAATGCTACCGATGTACTGCAACGGCTTGATCTCATTTGCCGTACGATATGCATAATGTAAAATTCCGGCCTTCGGCGTGTATTTGAGATCGTATCCGAGTGCGCGGATCCGGTAGCTGAGATCCACGTCTTCGGTATACATAAAGAGGTGCTTATCAAATCCACCGACCTTGCTGAACACATCTCGCCGCACCGCAAAAGCCGCACCACTGCACCATTCGGTATTCCCGGTCACGATATCATACATTTTGGGATGTTCATAAGGAAACTGCCGCAGTTCCCATACGCCCGCCCGCGCATCGGAAGATTCTATCTCACCGGTAAGATTGACCAGCGTTTCCGGAAAAATTTCAGTGTCGATATTGAAAAAGCAGACGATGTCCGAACTGCCTTTTGAAAAACCGGTGTTGTTCGCCCGACCGAATCCCGTGTTCTTACCGAGCGACACGATTTCAAATGAATTAAATTTGAGCGCGCTCTTATCCTTGATCGCTTTTAGCTTTTCTATGGTATCGTCCGTTGAACCGTTGTCAACCACAACGATATTGATCTGATCTGTCGGATAGAGGCTCTGTTCATAAGAAGAAAAACATCGATCGATCCACTCCGAGGAACAATAAGTGACATAGACAATATCCAAACGCGATATGTCCAATTTACATGTTCTTTCACCGGTAGAATCAATTGAAGCCATTTATTACCTAATATTATTCAAACTTGTAGGGCACTTAAGAACCGTCCCCGGTTGTCCCGACTTTCCCACCTAATATTCGAAACTGCAGTCGCTGTCCCGTAGCAGCGGTGCGTTCTTATCCTTGTCTGACAGAATCAATTCATTCGTACCCCAGTCGACCGCGATGTCCGGGTCGCTGTAGCGGATGCTGCGGTCCGCTTCGTAGTTGTAAAAGTTGTCGGCCTTATAGCAAAATTCCACATCGTCCGTAAGCGTCAGAAATGCGTGTCCGAAGCCGCGCGGAATCATAAACTGCCTTTTATTTTCTTCTGTGAGTTCGGCACAGACCCACTGTGTATAGGTCGGACTGCCCTTTCTCAGATCCACCGCAAAGTCGATGACGGCACCCCGCCCGCACGAGACGAGCTTCGCTTGCGCATGTTCGCCGTTTTGAAAGTGGATGCCGCGCAACGTGCCCTTCTTCTCGGAAAAGGACTTGTTGTCCTGCATAAAATCATAGTTCAGTCCCGCCGCTTTATAGTCACGCGCAGACCAGGCTTCGTAAAACCAGCCCCGGGGATCCCCGAAGATCGTCGGCTCGATGATGAACACGCCCTCCAGTTTTGTCGCTATGACGTTGATCTTTCCCATGTACTTCTCCTGTTTTTTACGATATGATGATCTAAACGCTAATGGTATTTTATCATAAAACGCTGGGGAAAATAATGGATGACACAAATATTACCGAATCCACCTTTGATGATATGGCCGATGAATATGACGCGCAACTGAAAGAAGCGCTCGGTGTATTCGGAGGCGGCAATCTCGATAAATTTGCAAAATACAAGATCGATCTACTGACGAAAATCCTGCCGGACTTTCGCGGTAGCCTCTTGGAATTCGGCTGCGGCACAGGACGCAACATTCCGTTCATCCATGCCGCCTATCCGGAAGCGCAAATTTTCGGCTGCGATATTTCAGAGCTATCCATTGAAGTCGCAAAGAAAACGTTGTCCGTAGGCGAATTCACAAAGGTCAGCACGCCCGAGGAATTGGAGCGCACCTATCCCGATGGCATCGACTGCATCTTCGTCAGCGTCGTCATGCATCACATCCCGCCGGCGGAACATGCAGAATATCTTGCCGCCCTGTCAAAGATATTAAAACCGGAAGGGCTGCTCATCATCTTCGAGCACAATCCGGCGAATCCGGTTACAAGCCACATCTTCAAGACAAATGACATTGACAAGGGCGCCGCGATGCTAAAAGCATCCTATTTGACCAAACAGCTCAGGGAATCCGGCTTCCGAGACGTCAGCAAAAGCTACATACTCTTCTTCCTGTGGCGAAACAAGTTCTTCGACTTTATCGAAAAGGGGCTGCGCTGGCTCCCGCTGGGTGCTCAGTACTACACCACCGCAAAGAAATAGCGTCGCGGAGTAGTGTCGCGGAAGTGCGTCCCGGGATAGCGTCCCTGTGGTAGCGGAAGTGCGCCAAACATGCCGAAAAGTTGTTTCGTTCGGTTTTTTTATCTAAAAGCAGGACTCATTCCCGAACGAGATGCGTTCTCGACAGATAGAGGGGCTGTTTTACGCCGAAAAGTCGTTTCATTCGGGATTTCACCGTCGAAATGAGAATAGTTCCCGAACGAAATGCGTTCTCGACACTTGCGGCATATTCGGTACTTTCGGCACTTGTTGAGATCATTTATCAAAACACCAGAACATTTATTGTATCTATTTCTCAAAAGTTTCCGGGAAATTTCAAAACCCCCTTGCAATGTATTGTTATATATTGTAATATATGGAAATGATATACTCTACTAAACATTTAAACAAAGATGAATACGTCCAGATCGCGGGGAAGTACTATACTACGCGTAAGGAATGGTTTGACATGCCGGAAAACCAAAGACACCTTGAACTGTGTATATTACTTGCGAATCGCCGCAAGCAATTGATGTTTACGGGGCAAAGTGCTGCCGCTGCACGCGGCATTGCGCGAACAGATCCTTTTGAGATGCGTGCGCATTGCATCAGTACGACACGTATGTCAGAAGATATAATTCGTTGGCATTACGGTGAACGCGATCGTGCTTCTACAATTGAGAGCGGCATACTTGCCGCGAGTCCGATCCGGACAGTCTGTGATCTGGCAAAGTTTGACTCTCCCGAATCCCTGTTGGTCTCCATCAATCATTGTTTGTTTAACGATTTGTTTAGCAGGGAACAACTCCTTGAAGAGATTGAAAACAAACGAGGCATGAACGGGCGGCGAATCCTCGGAAAACTTCTTAGATTTTCCACGAAACAATGTGAGTCTGCGCTCGAAACAATCGCATGGATCTCGATTTATCAGGCAGGGTTTGTGGTACCACAACAACAACTCATTATTCGTAAAGAAAAAGATTTTATTGCACGTGTTGATATGTTCTGGGAATTGCGCGATCGAAAAGTGATTTTGGAGCTCGACGGGAAAATCAAATACAAGGAAAACAGCAAATACGATGGGAACAGTAAATTCAAGAAAGACGATGTACTCTATGACGAGAAAATAAGAGAGGATAGATTACGGGAGTTGGGTTATGAAGTGATCCGGGCTACGTGGGCAGAAGTCAGAAGTGGCGTTTTCGTGAAGAAGTTATGTGCGAAAAAAATTCCCTTGCGCAGGAACTTCACCGGAACGTTTCCCACGCGCTGAAGATCTCCACGATCATTACCATTCAGAGGTAGACGCGACCCCCATCAAGATTTCAATCAATGATTCAGTATGCCTCATAGACATTGTCAATTGAAGTAGGCGCGAACCTTCAATCAGGCTTTCAATCAAACCCTCAAAAGGTCCTCAAAAGTCCTAAAAAGAACATCGTTCATTCAAAGGGATTGTATGGTAAAATATTTATTGAATTCAGCTTGGAAAGATCTCGCTGTCATTAATTGAAACTGTGCATCAGTTCACACACCGAATGGAGAAAAACATGAAAGGCATTGTACTTGCCGGCGGCAAAGGCACACGGCTCTACCCGATGACGAAGGCGGTCTCAAAGCAGCTGCTCCCGATCTATGACAAACCCCTGATCTACTATCCGCTGTCGATCCTGATGCTCGCGGGAATTCGCGAAATTCTTATCATTTCGACACCCGAGGACATCGGCAACTATGAAACGCTCCTCGGCGACGGCAGCGATTTCGGCGTGGAATTTTCATATAAAGTACAGGAAACGCCGCGGGGACTCGCGGACGCGTTTATTCTCGGCGAGGAGTTCATCGGAACGGACAGCGTCTGCCTGATTCTTGGGGACAATCTCTTCTATGGACAGACGCTTTCGAATATTTTGGATCATGCGGTGACGAGCCTCAAAGGCGCGACCGTATTCGGCTATCCTGTCGTAGATGCACGCTCGTACGGCGTCGTCGAATTCGACGAGGACATGAATGTCATCTCCATTGAGGAAAAACCCGAATACCCGAAATCGAAGTATGCGGTGCCGGGTCTTTACTTCTATGAAAACGACGTGGTCGAGATTGCGAAGGCCGTCAAGCCGTCTGCAAGAGGCGAGATCGAAATCACATCTGTGAACAATGTCTACCGTGAACGGGGCGATCTCAAGGTGGAACTTTTAGGCAGGGGCATGGCGTGGCTCGATACGGGGTCGCCGGACGGGATGATCAAAGCGTCGTTATTCGTCGAAGCTGTGCAGTCGCGACAGGGCTTTTACATCGCTTGTCTTGAAGAGATCGCATGGCGGAAGGGGTTCATCAGTGATGAGCAGCTCCAACAGTCCGGCGAGGCGCTCAAGATGACGAACTATGGGGAATATCTGCTGGCATTGCTGACAGACTAATCGTGCTAAGAGAACCATCCCCCATGGCACACGGAAGTTGTTACAGTTAGAGGAGGCAAAATGAAACTACTTGTGACCGGCGCGGCCGGATTTATCGGCGCAAACTTCGTCTATTACGAACTTGAAAAGCATCCGGACGACGTGATCGTCGGACTCGACGCGCTGACCTATGCCGGCAATCTCGAGACGCTTGAAGCTGCGCTGAAGAATCCGAATTTCAAATTCGTCAAAGCGGACATCACGGATCGCGACGCGGTGGACAGCGTATTCGAAGACGAGCAATTCGACATCGTCGTGAACTTCGCGGCGGAGTCGCACGTCGACCGCTCGATTGAGGATCCTGCGATCTTTCTGCGGACGAATATTCTCGGCACGCAGGTGCTCCTCGACGCCGCGCGTAAATACAAGGTTCCAAGATATCATCAGGTCTCGACCGACGAAGTATATGGCGATCTGCCCTTGAACCGACCGGATCTGCTCTTCACCGAGCAGACGCCGATCCACACAAGCAGCCCGTACTCCGCATCGAAAGCGTCCTCAGATCTGCTCGTTCAGGCCTATCAGCGAACCTTCGGATTTCCGGCGACGATCTCGCGCTGTTCGAACAACTACGGTCCCTATCAATTTCCGGAAAAGCTCATTCCGCTCATGATCGCAAACTGTCTTGCGGACAAGCCGCTGCCTGTTTACGGAGAGGGGCTCAACGTGCGCGACTGGCTCTACGTCGCGGACCACTGCAAGGCGATCGATTTGATCATCCGGGAGGGGCGGGTCGGCGAGGTCTACAACATCGGCGGACACAATGAAATGACAAACATCGACATCGTCAAGCTGATTATCAGTGCTTTAGACAAGTCGGAATCCCTCATCACCTACGTCACGGATCGGAAAGGTCATGACCTGCGCTACGCCATCGATCCCACCAAGATCACAAACGAACTCGGGTGGACGCCCGAGACGATGTTTGCGGACGGCATCAAGATTACCATCGACTGGTATCTGAACAACCGCGATTGGTGGGGCAACATCGTATCCGGTGAATATACGAAGTATTACGAGAAGATGTATGGGGATCGGTAATAACGTGGAAAAACTTTCATTTGTCATACCCTGTTACAGGTCGGAGAAAACAATTGAGACCGTTGTTTCGCAGATTGACGCGGTTCTGAAGGCGTCCGAATATGCATCCAAATATATCTATGAGATCATTTTGGTCAACGACAATTCGCCGGACGATGTCTGGTCCGTGATCGATGCGATGTGCGCGGTGAGAACGGATGTCATCGCGTTAAGCTTGGCGAAGAATTTCGGCCAGCATGCCGCGCTCATGGCAGGATACCACAGGTGTTCCGGCGACTATGTCTTCACGATGGACGATGATGGACAGACGCCGGCGGAAGAAATCTTCACTTTGCTCGACAAACTGCATGAAGGTTTCGACGTCGTTTACGGACAATACGAAGACAGAAAAGACAACGGGTTTCGAAAATTGGGATCCAAGGCAAACAACTTCATGATGGAATCCATTGTCGGAAAACCCAAGCATGTGCGCCTGACAAGTTTCTTTGTTGCACGGAAATATGTGATCGATGAAATCTGCAGATACACAAATCCCTATCCCTATATCTGGGGATTGATCATACGGACGACAAACAGCATCGCGAACGTAACGATCCAGCATAGACGCCGGACGGATGGATCCTCCGGCTATACCCTGCTAAAACTCATCAGCCTATGGATGAATGGCTTCACGGCTTTTTCCGTAAAACCCCTGCGCATTGCTACCGGTTTTGGTCTGGTCGTTTCCGTGATCGGGTTTTTATTCACAATCTTTACGATCGTATATAAGATCATCTATCCGGAGACCGCTGCGGGCTACAGTTCCATGATGTCCGCCATCCTGATCATCGGCGGCGTCATCATGATCCTGCTCGGTATGCTCGGCGAATATGTCGGAAGAATTTACATATCGATGAATGAATCTCCACAGTTTGTCGTTAAAGATATGCGGAACGTGCAGCCGAACGCAGGGGAATCAATAAATGAATAAATGGATCTTTGCTGTTCTGGAATCATGGAAGAACACGGAAGGAAATGTAAACTCTACCGATCAGATATTGGATTGGATAGAGAATCTGAATAAAAGTATCACCGTAGTGATACAAGAAAGCGGTATTAGCGACAGTTCGTTCTGGTTTTATGATGATTACAACGGTGAAATCCTGAACCGGAAGCGCAGTTTTTTCTCAATAAAAGGAATCCGGCGTTTTGAAGACGGCGCACTCGTTTCGGAGCAACCGGTCATCCTTCAACCGGAGATCGGATATCTGGGCATCCTCTGCAAAGAGATCGACGGTGTTTTGAATTTCCTCATGCAGGCTAAAATCGAACCCGGAAACGTCAATCACGTGCAACTGTCACCGACCATTCAGGCAACTAAGAGCAATTTCACGCGCGCCCACGGCGGGGATCTTCCGACCTACTTTGAACTTTTCGAAAACTCAAAGCAGTACCATGTGATCTATGATCAGATTCAATCGGAACAGGCGGCGCGTTTCTATAAAAAGAGAAACCGCAATATGATCTTGGAAGTGGAAGATGAGATTGAAGTTTATCCGAATTTTAAATGGATGACTTTGGGGCAGATCAAGACACTGATGGGCATTGACAATCTGGTCAATATGGATACGAGAACGGTGCTCTCCGGCATTCCGCTGAGCACCTACCGTTTGACACCGGAAGAACTGAAAACTGTGAAAAACAATTTCCACGATTTCGGATTTTATAAATCCATTTTCGAAACAGACCCGGCAGATACCATTACGAAGCTGTATCAGCCGATCAACAATTACAAGATGTTTCACAATATTCACAACACCCTGATCCCGCTATACCAACTCGTTGACTGGGAAGTAAACGAATACGGAATTACCTGCAGGAAGTCCGCGAATTTCATGGTTCGTTATTATGATATTTCCATCTCGGGCAGAGAGGTACAGCACTGGACGCAGCCCCTCTTCAAGGCAATCGGCGCGGCAACCTTTGTGTTGCTGCTCAAAGATGTGGGCGGCGTTACAAAATACTTGGTTTCACTGCGCTCCGAAATCGGCACCTTTGATAAAATAGAGATCGGACCCAGCATACAGCTCGAAGCAAATCAATATTTGAATTTTAAGGATGCGGTGAAAGATGTATTTGAAACGCAATCGGCAAACAAAGCGGGAATCATCTTGGACGTCGTTCTTTCGGAAGAAGGCGGGCGATTTTATCACGAGCAAAACCGGAATGTCATTATGAAAATACCTGAAGATGCGCTGACCGAGCTTCCGGAGAATTATTTTTGGGTGGACTACAGTGGGCTGAGCGATCTGATGCAGGTGAACAATTGCCTCAATATTCAACTGAGAAACCTGCTGTCGCTGCTGCCGATATAACGTCCTGCGGAGATCCGCCCCGGGGACTGAATCGCAGGATGCGCGAAAAGCCGGACGATATGGAAAGGGAACATAGGATCATGAGAATCGGTGTAATATGTCCTTCGGAAATAGCCCTGCGGCGTTTTATGCCGGCACTGCAGCAGATAGAAGAATTGGAATTTGCCGGGCTTGCGGTCTGCACCGCAGAGGAGCGGTTCGGACAGAATCCGCCTGCGCCGGCGATCGTAAATGCGACGTTGGAAGAGGAGCATCGAAAGGCACAAGTTTTTATTGATACTTACGGCGGGAAGCTCTTCGAAGGGTACGGCGCGATTGCAGCTTCGAACGAAATAGACGCCTTGTATATCCCGCTTCCGCCGGCGTTGCATTTCCGGTGGGCAAAGGAAGCGTTGTCAAATGGGAAACATGTTTTGATCGAAAAACCGTCTACGTTGGCGGCATCGGACACAAAAGCGCTGACGGAGCTGGCCGCTTCCGGGGCGCTCGCGCTTCATGAGAATTACATGTTTGCATTTCACGATCAGTTGAATGCAATTCAGGATTTGATTGCGGACGGCGAGATCGGTGACGTGCGTCTCTACCGAATCTCTTTCGGATTTCCGAAGAGGGCCGGGAATGATTTCAGATATGATAAAGCGCTCGGCGGCGGCGCGCTGTTTGATTGCGGCGGCTATACGATCAAATATGCCGGAATGCTGCTCGGCGATACCGCGCGGATCCTGTGCGCGCAGTCAAATCATACGGACGCGTTCGAGGTGGATGTCTACGGGTCGGCGACGCTAGTGAATGATCGGGGCGTCACGGCGCAGATCGCTTTTGGTATGGATAACAGCTATAAGTGCGATTTGGAAGTCTGGGGGAGCTTGGGATCTCTTCGCAGCGGGCGCGTTCTGACGGCACCGGCAGGTTTTGTGCCGACCGTCGAAATCACGCACGGCGATGCCACGGAAACGCGGGAACTTCCGTCGGATGATGCGTTTGCAAAATCGCTGAAGCGATTTGTGCAGTGCATTCACGAACCGGACGTCAGAGAAGAGAACTATGGGATTCTATTGCGGCAATCCGAAATGGTGGATGGATTTCTAAAATTGGCAAAAGGAGCGTAATGAAGAAGAAAATATCTATAATCGGCGCAAACAGCTATATTGCACGAAATCTGATCCATGTGTTGATGCGCGATCCTGAAAGCTATGAAATTGCGCTCTACGATAAAGCAGAAACACAGGCTGATGGGCTTGCGAACTATACGAGCGTGGATCTCTTCAGCGAAGCGTCGACGGACCTGATCGATTTCGACTGTGATCTGCTCTTCATGTTTGTGGGAAAGACCGGAAGCGAAAACGGGTTTGATGAATTCGATTTGTTCATCGACATCAATGAACGTGCGTTGCTCTGGGTGCTGCGTGCTTACCGGAAACACAATTCACGGGCAAAAATTATCTTTCCTTCTACGCGGCTTGTCTATAAAGGAAGACCTGGGGCACTGAGGGAGGATGCGGAGAAAGAATTTAAGACGGTCTATGCAATCAATAAATTTGCATGCGAACAGTATCTGGAAATGTACCATCGCGTGTATGGGATTTCATACTGCATTTTCCGGATCTGCATTCCGTACGGAACCTTGATTGCCGGCGCGTCGTCCTACGGAACCGCAGAATTCATGTTGAAAAAAGCGACGAATGCCGAAGACATTACACTGTACGGTGACGGAAAGATCCGGCGCACGCTTACCGATATGGGCGATCTTTGTGAAATATTAATCAAGGCTTCTCTGTCCGCAGCGTGCGAGAACGATGTGTTCAACATCGGCGGCGAGGATTACAGTCTGTTGGAAATGGCCGATTTGATTGCGCGTCGGTACGGCGTACAGGTCCGGTTTGTGTCTTGGCCGGAAACGGCGCTCAAGATCGAATCCGGAGATACGGTCTTTGATGCGGGGAAACTGGAAAATGCGATCGGCGCATATACCTATCACCCGTTTGCAGATTGGTGTCAGCGGTAGCAAATCGGATACACACATGAACATTTGAATACAAAACAAACCCGCCTTGCCGAGAACGCATCTCGTTCGAGAATGAGTCCTGCTTTTAGATAAAAAAACCGAACGAAACGACTTTTCGGCGTAAAACAGCTCCTCTATCTGTCGAGAATGCATCTCGTTCGGGAACTATTCTCAATTTGACGGTGAAATCCCGAACGAAACGACTTTTCGGCGTAAAACAGCCCCTCTATCTGCCGAGAACGCATTTCGTTCGGGAACTATTCTCATTATCATATTTGAATAGTAAATTTGAATGGTAAATTTGAACGGTAAATTACGCGAAGGCGATCAGCACCGCGCCCACGATGATCAGACAGAGACCGGACACCTTGCGCTTTGTCGCCTTTTCTTTCAAAAAGATCGCCGCGATGATCAGCGTCCAGATGTAGGTGAGCGATGTGATCGGCAGCACGACGGAATAATCCAGATAGCGCAGCACGATGATATTCAGCGCGGCGCAGATGAGATACAAGAAGACGCCGACATACAGATTGATGTTTGTGATCAGTGCCTTTAGGGACTTAAAGGATGAGGCGCGCTTAAAAAACAACGCGGCGACAGAGCCCATAACTGTCATAGATAAAAGCATTGTAATGAGCGCAGCGCTATTCATTTTCGCCACCGATCAAAATGACGCCGAGGATCACCGCGGCGATCCCGCCGACCTTCAATGCGGACATCGTTTCACTGAAAACAAGGATCCCGATCACGATCGCAAACACGTAGTTCAGCGACATGATCGGCTGCAATACGGAGAGTTTTCCGAATTTGTAAGCGACGAGCATCACGACCGCGCCGACGCCGTACAGGAACAGTCCGAGAATCAGTTCAAGAAGTGTTCCGGTCGCGGACAATTTCCAAAACATCTGACCGATGCAGGCGCAGAGCGAAGACACAACCATGAGCGCCACGCCGATGCCGCTGTATTTATAGGTCTTATCCGGCTTATTTAAATCTGAAAGTTTTTCGTTCATGACTAAATGATTATCGCATACATGACGCGAACTTGCAATTGTGCTGAAACGGTCTCCATGGTATACTTTTCGAAGAAATAACGTTTGGAAAGGCACCATTTATGAATAGAGCTGCCATCTTTGTTTTTTATGACGAAAAAGGCATCGCAGACAGATGTATCGACTACTATCTTACAAATCTGGCGGCGCACATCAGCCGCCTGATCGTCGTCAGCAACGGTGAAATCACGGATGATTCCCGCACCTTATTTGAAAAGCACACGAAGGAAATCTATACGCGGCACAACGAAGGCTTTGACACCTGGGCATATAAGTTCGGGCTCGAAAAGCTCGGTTGGGATCACGCCGCGGAATATGACGAAGTCATCCTCGCAAACGACACGGTCTTCGGTCCGGTGTTTCCGTTCTCCGAGATGTTTGATGAGATGTCCGGCAGAGGGCTCGATTTTTGGGGCGCCACGCAGCATGACGAATTCCGCGATGACTTCACAAAAAAAAATCCGTGGAAATGCCTCCCTGCGCACGTACAGACCTACTTTCTCGTACTCGGAAACCGCCTTCTGAGAGAACCGAAGTTGAAGGCTTACTGGGACAGGCTGCCGATCATCGATTCATGGGCGGATGCCATCGGGCTGCACGAATCCGTCTTCACGAAGACATTCGCGGATATGGGATATTCTTGGGATGTATACGCACATCCGGAGATCGATCCGGAACATCCGAATCCGACGATTCTGCATCCGATGAAGTTGCTCTACAGTCGTTTTCCGTTTGTGAAGGTCAAGCTCTTCGTCACGGATACGCTCGAGATCAACGCCGGGGAGCAGCCCAGGCAGGCGCTGAATTATCTAAGGGATCATACGGACTACGACACCGATCTGATCTGGGAAAAACTGATCCGGGTGTTCTATCACTATGAATTTGTCCGTGCGCTCGGGCTCAACCGCATCCTGCCGCTCAGTGTACATTTGGCGGGTGCCGACCATGCGCATGAACGCATGAAGACGGCGCTGCTGATGCATATGTACTTTCCGGACATGTTTGAGGAAGCCCTGCACTATGCGGAGAGCATGCCGGAAAGTTCGGATATCTACATCACGACAAACACAGAAGAAAAGGCGGACGGCATCCGTGCCCTCTTTGAAAAACTGCCGAACAAAACGGAGATCCGCATCGCAGAAAACCGCGGACGCAGCGAAAGCGCCCTGCTCGTAGCGCTGGCCGACGTACCGGCGCAGTACGATCTCCTGTGCTTCTGGAAGGAAAAGAAGAGCAACCAGAGCGGTCTCGACATCGCTTGGAGCTGGTCGTATAAGATCAACGAGAACCTGCTACCGAACAAAACCTATGTGGACAATGTGATTGCAACTTTCGAGAAGGACAGAAGACTCGGCATCCTGGCGGCACCGCCCCCGAACCATGGGATATTCTATTCCATCATGGGAAACGAGTGGACGGTCAATTTCAACAATGTGGAAGCGCTTCACAAGCGGTTGGGACTGCGTTCACCCATTTCGTATTTCATCTCGCCGATCTGTCCCTTTGGCGGTGCATTCTGGTTTCGCGGCGATGCGCTGAAAGAGCTCTTCGATTACGGCTGGCAATACGAGGACTTTCCGGAAGAGCCGCTCGATTCAGACGGGACGATCCTGCATTCGATCGAACGGATCTACCCCTACGCGGCGCAGAGTGCAGGATACTATCCCGCTTACGTGATGTCGGACGACTATGCCGAGCTCGAGTATTCGAATCTGTCCCATTACGTCCGCAGCTCAAATTCCATCCTGAAGAGCATGCACTATCTGTTCTACACCTACATCGATTACCTTAGGATTCTCGCCCGGCGGATCCGGTTTATGCGTGCGATCGCGACCTATCACCGCATGAATGAAGTGCTAAAAGAGAAGGCGGGTCCGCTCTACAACGTCTTGCACGACATCAAACGCCTTTTGCTCGGTCCAAACAGAAAAGGCTATTTCGAAGAACGAAAAATACTGCGCGCGAGACAGCGCGAAAAGCTCGAGAGAATGCAAAGCCAGAGGAGGTAACACAAATGGATCGTATTGCCGTACTGATACCCTGCTACAACGAGTCGCAGACCATCGCAAAGGTCGTCTCAGATTTCGCCGCCGCCCTGCCGGAGGCAGCGATCTACGTCTACGATAACAATTCCAAAGACGGAACGGATGTGATCGCAAAGGAGGCCGGTGCCATCGTGCGCTATGAACGCAAGCAGGGGAAGGGCAACGTCATCCGCGCCATGTTTCGCGACATCGACGCCGAATGCTATCTGATGATAGACGGCGACGATACTTACCCGGCGGAGCACGCGCGGGAGATCGCAGATAAAGTGCTGAACGAAGGTGCGGACATGGTCATCGGCGACCGCCTGTCCTCCACCTATTTCACAGAAAACAAGCGCATGTTCCACAATTCGGGCAACGTCCTCGTGCGCAAGCTCGTCAACACCTTCTTCAAGGGCAATGTGACGGACATCATGACGGGATACCGCGGATTCAGCACCCTCTTCGTCAAGTCCTTTCCCGTGCTGTCGATGGGCTTTGAGATCGAAACCGAGATGACCATCCATGCGCTCGACAAAAACATGCATCTGGCGACGATTCCCGTCGGCTACCGCGACCGCCCGGAAGGCAGCGTATCGAAGCTCAATACCTTCTCGGATGGTTTTAAGGTTCTGAAGACGATCGGCGTCCTGTTCAAGGATTACAAGCCGCTCACCTTTTTCGGCGGCATCGCGCTCGTGCTGGCGCTCATCACCCTCGGACTCTTCATTCCGATTCTCGTCACCTATATCCAGACGCTGTTCGTGCCCCACATCCTCACGCTGATCGCAACGGGTTTCATCGCCATCGCGTCCATGCTCTCCCTGACCTGCGGTCTGATCTTAAACTCGCTGAGCAAAAAGACGCGACAGGACTTTGAAGTGAAGCTGAACATGCTTACAAAGCTGTACAGATGAAAAACGATCCATCGGTAAAATGAAAAACGGCATCCCTGAAATCAGCATCATCGTTCCCGTATACAACGGCGCAGAATATCTGAACCGCTGCATAGACAGCATCCTTCAAAACGACTTCGACCGTTTTGACGCGGTGGAGATCCTCCTGCTCGATGACGGATCGACCGATGAATCCAAACAGATCATGAATGCATACGCGGATCCTGACCGGAATCCGAAAGCCGCGATCCGTGTCATTTCGCATCCGAATATGGGCGTGGCCGCAACGCGCAACAAGGGTCTATCGCTTGCAAACGGGAGGTACATCCTCTTCATCGATCAGGACGACTATTTTGATAGAGACTATATCCGTACGTTCTATGACGCGATCGAGGCCGGAGACTGCGATGTCGTGATCGGCGGACATAAACGACCGAATACCACAGGCAAGATCGTATCGCGCAAGCGCATCATCGGCAAGGGATATTTTCAGTATATCAACACCTTTGCCTGGGGCAAGATCCACCGCGCATCCTTTATAAAAGAAAAACACATCGAATTTTTCGATAACAACATCGGCGAGGACGTGGTCTTTTCCGTCAGCGAAGCGGGTCTAACGAAGAAATTCGGCTTCATCGCCTACGAGGGCTACAACTGGTTTTTCAACGAAGCCAGCGTTTCGAACAGTGCACACAAAGGATTTCGGGACGATGTTGCGATCATCCCTTGGATGGAAAAAATGTACAGTCTGCATTTTGAAACGGAACGGCTTCGGGAGTACTTCCTCGCCAAGATCCCCATGTATTACCTGCTCCATTCCGGCAGAACCAGCACGAAGGAAAAGTATCTGGAGACCTACCATGTCTTATTTGACTGGATTCAGGAACGTTTCCCGGACTTTAAAAAGAACCGCTTCCTGCTTTACGGACTGAAAGGCGAAGCGCTGAGCGTGAAGGTTCCGATTGCCGTCTTCCTGCGCATTCATAAGCTGAAACTCATGAAGCTTTTCGCGGCTGTCTACTGCAAAGCATCGTAAAGGATCCAATCCATGACAACGAATCACACCTTCGTCATCTGTGCATATAAAGAAAGCGCCTTCCTCGATGAGGCGGCTGCAACGCTGTGCGCACAGACGATTCCGAGCAAAATACTCATCTCCACGTCGACGCCGAACGATACGATCCGCGGCGTAGCCGACAAATACGGTCTTGAGGTTCGCGTCAATCCGGCGGGCGGAAGTTCGCCGCGCGATTGGAACTTCGCCTATGCCCAGGCGGAGACGGATTTCGTGACACTCGCGCATCAGGATGATTATTACGAGCCGGAATTTGCGGAAAAGACGATGACCGCCCTTGAAAGCAGCAAGAACCCGATCGTGGCATTCACAAACTACTATG
Organism: Eubacteriales Family XIII. Incertae Sedis bacterium; assembly: GCA_031260885.1. Taxonomy (GTDB): domain Bacteria; phylum Bacillota; class Clostridia; order Peptostreptococcales; family Anaerovoracaceae; genus JAISKP01. The sequence goes on along the minus strand of JAISKP010000101.1, from coordinate 18,125 downwards.
AGCTCCGAAACGGTGTGCGCACGGAAAGCAACCATATCCTGCGCATCAAGCGCTTCATGTGCGTGCCGTTTTCGGTTGCAAAGGGAAGTCGTTTTCTGCGAAACAGGGTTTTTTCCTTCGGCTATCCGGTCAACTGCCCCGGATCCACCTACAACAAGAAGCGCTTCCCGGCGCTGGACTTCGTGACGAATTACAACAACAGCCATGATTGGGAAGCCATCTCCCGCCTTGCGCAGGAAAAAGGGGACTTCCTCTACATCAAAGAGCTGCTGATGGGACACCGCATCTATGCCGAATCCCAGACGACGAACATGGTCGCGAACGGACAGCGCTACAATGAGGATTACGAGATGTTCTTAAGGTACTGGCCGAAGCCCATCGCAAAAATGCTCATTAAGCGGTACAGCAAAGCCTACGACAGCAACAAACTGTGAGACGGATGCAATTTCCACTATTATATAGTATGATTAGAACTATGAAATTTTCCGAATTAAAGAAACAATTAAAGAAGGATGTCAGTGGGTTTCCCGAGATTCGTCTTGCGGTTTTAGGGGATAGCGCGACACAAATGCTGGCGATGGCATTGCAAGCATTTGGCGCTTATCGGGATATCAATCTGAATGTGTTCAACACTGATTACAATCAGATCGAGTATCAGCTGTACGATCCGTCTTCCGAGGTTTACGCCTTTCGTCCGGACTATATTTTAATATTTATTTCGGCTCAAAAACTTTACGAGTCTTATTGTGATAGACCGCTGAACGAATGCGGATCATTCGCAGCGGATACCCTGTCCCGCATTCAGGGCTATTGGGACAGTATCGCAACAAGATCCGGCTGTAAGATTTTGCAGTATCTGCCTGCGGAGAGAGATGATCGGATTTTCGGCAACCACGGCGTGCAAATCAAGGAATCGTTTATCTACCAGATGCGAAGCCTCAATATGGGACTTATGAGGACTGCAGAAGGGCGGAAGGATATCCATCTTATCGACCTCGCATACATACAGAATGCGTACGGCAGATCACATTTGTTTGATGAGAAAATGTACTACGCTGCCAAACTTGCGATCCGGCTTGACGCTTTACCGGACGTGGCTGCGCTGACGCTTGATACGATTGAGGCCATTCGAGGAAAGACAAAGAAGTGCGTTGTGCTCGATCTCGACAACACATTGTGGGGCGGCGTGATCGGCGATGACGGATTGAATGCGATAGAGCTCGGCGAACTCGGTCGCGGGCATGCGTTTTCAGAATTTCAGTGTTGGCTGAAAAAGTTAAAAGAACGCGGGATATTGCTGACCGTTTGCAGTAAAAATGAAGAGGCTGCAGCGAAAGAGCCATTTGAAAAGCATGCCGATATGGTGTTGAGGCTCACGGATATATCCATGTTTGTCGCAAATTGGCAGGATAAAGCCGGTAATATCCGAATGATTCAGGAAACGCTGAATATCGGAATGGATTCTCTTGTATTTATAGATGACAACCCTGTAGAGCGTGACCTCGTGCGCAGCATGATCCCGGAGATTACGGTTCCCGAACTTCCCGAGGATCCTTCGGACTATGTTACATTTCTAACATCACTAAATCTTTTTGAGACGCCGGCTTACACGGATGCCGACGGTGCGCGTACGGAACAGTATCGGGCGGAAGCGGATCGCACCGTGCATATGCGGGAACATGCATCCATTGATGAATATCTGCAAAGTCTTGAAATGATTGCAACGACCACGGGCTTCACCGAATTCAACATCCCGCGCGCCGCACAGCTTTCACAGCGGTCAAATCAATTCAATCTATGCACGGTGCGGTACACCGCCGCAGATGCGGAACGGATTGCGGCTGACCCGAAATATTTTCCGTTGACGTTTTCGCTAAGGGATAAGTTCGGAGACTACGGTCTGATTTCAGTGCTCATTCTGCGTCGCGAGGATGAAGATACATTTTATATAGAGAACTGGTTTATGAGCTGCAGGGTACTCAAGCGTGGCATGGAGGAATTCATCATAAATACCGCGGTTGAAACTGCAAGAAACGCAGGCGGGAAAAGAATAATAGGGGCGTATCTACCGACACAAAAAAACAAGATGGTTGAACATATCTATGATGTACTTGGCTTTGAACATTTGAGCGAAGGACGTTATGCTGTTCGAACGGATGCGTTTGTGCCAAATAAAACATTTATTTGCGAGGATGCTTGATCTTCAATGGACTGGGATGCTGCATTTGAACAGCTCATTGGTCTGCCTGCGGTGCTGCTTGCACTGGCTGTGAGAAATCGATCGCATTATAAAGGTCACTTCCTGAAAACGTCACAATAACCGCATCAAAGTCCCCTTCTGCCATAAGGGTTTTTAAGATCTCATTTCCACCTTCGCCTCTTGGATCTACAACGGTAATTTCTTTGGCGCCTAATGCCAAGAATGTAGCGGCGCGCATGGTGTAGGAATCCATGATGAAGAGCAAGCTACAACCGTCCTCAATATTGTGATTGCTGATCCTATAATATGGACTGGGATACTGCAAATAATTTAACACCCAGTAAGGCATCGGATTTTCCTCAAGATCATCTTCATAACCATTCATCAGTGTTTTGGTGAAGTCTCCGTGCTTTTCAAGGTGTGCGGAAGGATTGATTAATGTGAAATTCGTTGGGAAGCCCGGATAGTATATTTCAAAATCATCAATCCCAAGCGTGAAATACTTCCCGGTTGATCTCGACAGATTTCCCATGAAAGGATGGCTCACAATCGTATAATTTGCAGGATCATAGATTTCATCGAAATTTTTAAAATCCAACCCCATATCCATCAACTTGGATGAAAGAACCTTTGCCGCACGAAACTCTGTTTCAGTCTTCATGTGAAGATCTGTTTTGAACACAATTTGCTCCGAAACTCCCAAAATACGCCCGATATCCAGTACATTGACACCGGCTTTTTCCGTCTCGTTCATAATGTTCTCATCACGTTGACCATTGAAATCAACTTCATGAGACAAAGGGAAGTCATCTGCGTTAAATCTTGGCGGAAACACAGCATAAACCAAGGGGATTCCTCTTTCGGCGAAACGATCATTCAGCACCGTGATGCTTTCGATTGCGTGCGCCGCATTCCAGTTTGGTTCGGTAAACTGCATCGTATTATATTGATCCTTTACAAACTGGAAGTTGTCAGCAGTTTTTTTGTTTAAAATCAGGTATGAAAGTCCACAGATGTCAAGGAGCTTTTCTTTGTAATGGAAATACGCGCGAAATTTCATATCCCAACTATCGGTGCGGCTCTTTGCGTTTTCGAGGTTGATTCCCTGTAGCTCGGGTTTTACGATGGAAGTAAACCAGGATGCATTCGTAGCTGATAAGAATAGGATAACAGCCAGAAACCAAATCATTAGCATTAAATTTTTAGGCTTGTGAAATTTCTTCATCGCTCGTTTTCCATTAGAAATTGAAGTAAATAAATGGGTTATAGCTGTTGTTGACAGTGTAAGATACGCATACAAGGAATAAGATCATTAATAGTAGATTTCCTACGAGTTCAAGCGCGATCGCGGCGTTTCCCGTAAATCGTTTCTCAAGCACTTTCAGTACAGGGCAACATGCGATCACAGCGATGATCAGCAACACCCAGTTGTCCTGAATGAGAAAAAGTGTCTTTTCATCGAAAACTGCAGTCGCAGAGCCGGAAACGCCGAACATGACGAGCAGATATCGCACCGCCTCCCGAAGACCGTTTGCGCGGAATATAACCTGCCCGATCAGAACCACGAATATTGTATAGACATGTTGCAATGCGCGGATACCGGCGCTCGATTTTTTTTTCTGCAGTTTTAATTGCTTTCTCCTCTTCTTGAGGTGTTCTTCGACAAGGCGCTCTATCACAATGAAAACAAACCAATAGAGCCCAAACAGTGGATATTTTATTCCTGCACCATGCCAGGTACCGCAACAAATCCAAACGACAAACAATGCGGTGAAATCACATGTTCGAATCGAAAAGCGTTTGCCTGTCAACGGATTTTTTCTGGATTGCAGTGTGCGAAATACCGGAAAATACAGGTAGTCCCGAAACCACGTACTTAATGAAATATGCCACCGGCTCCAATATTCAACGATCGATTTGGATATGTACGGATAATTGAAATTCTCATTCAATTTAAAGCCGAACATTCGGCTGAGTCCGATCGCCATATCGGAATATCCGGAGAAGTCAAAGTAGAGTTGAATCAGGTAAGCAAACGCACCGAACCAAGCCATCAAGATGCTGAGACTGCCTACATCGGAAGCACTGTAGGCCTGATCCACAACGACTGCAATCAGATTTGCAATGATGAGTTTTTTTGATAGTCCGATAATGAACCTCTTGATGCCACAGGAAAAATCATCAAATCGGAATTTGCGATCCGTGAGCTGATCCATGATGGAAGTGTACCGAACAATAGGCCCCGCAATCAAAGGTGGGAACAGACAAATATAAAGTGCAGTATTGAAAAAATTCTTCTGCACCGGCGCAACCCCTCTGTAAACATCGATTACATAGGACATTGCCTGAAAGGTGAAAAAGGAAATTCCAATGGGAAGGAATAGCGTGGGATGAGGCCAATCTGTATCAAAGATGCTATTTACATTCGAAATGATCGAATTCAGATACTTATACACAAACAGAATGCCGATGTTGTATACAACCATAAACGCCAGCAGTGCTTTTGGCAAAATTGTTCGGGTTCTGAATTGGTTGATCGCAAGACCGATCAACCAATTGATGAGTACGGAAAGCAACATGATGTACAGAAATTTCGGTTCTCCATAACCGTAGAAGAGCAGGGACATAATCAGAAGAAAAATGTTTTTCGCAACGAGCTTGGGCATCAAATAATACCCAATCAAACAGATTGGCAAAAATACGAACATGAACACTGCAGATGAAAATACCATTGCTTATCGTGTACCTTTCAGAACTTTTCGTTTAAAAGGATGGTCTGAATCTTTGTGTCATCTCCCCAAATCGCTCCCGAATCATATTCGCGATCAGGGAAAGCGCCATATTTCAGCGTAATATCGAAGTCATTTTCTTTTATGAAGGCTTCAACTTGTTCAGCGAGGCTGACTGCCTTGCCCGAACAAACGTTGATAACACCAGACACCTTCGTTTGTGTCGATGCTGCGACGATCTGCGTGGCAAGTCCGTCAATAGAAATGAAGTCATATTTGTTTTTCCCTGTCGTAAATGGAAACTCCTTTTCGCCGGCATCCGCAGCGCGCGCGATCTTTGAAAAGATCGAACTACCACGCCTGTCGTCTCCGTAGATATAGTATCCGCGCAGCCAATAGAGGTTGAAATCATTTTGTTTTGATTCAAGAAGCAGGGCTTGGCGGAGTGCATTCTTTGCGATGCCATAAAGAGAAAGCGGATTACAGGGCGTATCTTCCGTGATGGCACCCTCGTAGAAACCAACCTCATGCATGGAACCCATGACGGCGATGTTCTTGCAGCCGCCTGCTGCCATATCTGTCAGAAAGCGAAAATGATCGGACAGTCTGAGTAAGTGCAATGGCGAGTTGTGGATAAACCCCGCTTCCCAAGCTAAATGAATCACAATATCAGGCTTTCCAAGTCGTTCATAGATGTCCTTTTCTCCGGAAAAAATATCTTCTGTTGAATTTGTGACGTGGGCATCTGTGTTGCTCGGTACGAGATCATTTGCAATTACGAGGTGATCTTTTGCAAGAAGCGCTGCGACGACATGCTTCCCGATATAGCCTGATGATCCCGTTACCAATACTGTTTTCATGTTAATTCCTTGTTCCTGTAAGTCCTGAATTTTATCGACGCTTAATCTTACCATAAAGAGGTGTGTTTTTAAAGTCCGACAAGATCGCTTGGCTTTACGCACGTTTGAAGGTATGATATCATTTAATTCTTGAGATTCCATGAATCGAGAAGAGCATTTATGAAACAGGAGGATTGATATGGAAAGGGAAGCTGCATTTGAAAAACTCACAGAAATTCTCAGGGATATATTCGACAATGAAACCCTTGATGTTTTCGAGACAACGACAGCGAAAGATATAGACGGATGGGATTCGCTCATGCATCTCCAGATCATTTCAGAGATCGAAGATCAATTTGGAATCAAATTTACAATGGGCGAGATTCAAGGTTTTTTGAATGTCGGAGACTTGCTGAACAACATTCTTCTGCACCTATCTTCCAAATCATAAAATGCCACAAATACTGTAAAAATTGCATTCCATTGTTCATATGGGAAGAGGGATTCTTGGATTGAATCAAAAATTGTCAATATTGAAGCTCAACGAAAAATTGTATTTCCCTGTCGTTTTTCTGACGATCGCGGTGGCGTGTCGCATACACCTATTCCCTGTTGTTTTTCCGGACTATACTCAATTCTATGAGCCATGGCTGACATATCTTCGCGTGTTTGGTCCCGAATCCATTCTCCAAGAGTTTTCGCCCTACAATTCACCATACCTGCTGCTGATGTGGCTAGTCAGCCGTTTGACGCCCTCAAACATGCTCGTGATCAAAGGACTCGCGGTGATCTTTGACCTGCTGTTAGCGGGCGGCGTACTGAAAACAGTCGAGATCTTTAAGCCTGATGGAAATACAAAGTATTGTGCAGCTACCATCGCCCTGATTTTACCCACTGTGGTGGTCAACAGCGCAGCATGGGGTCAGAATGACGACATTATTGGCGCGCTTGCGATTTGGTCGATCTACTTTTGTCTGAAAGACCGCAACAATCTGTCCTGGATTATTTTCGGAATTTCATTCGCGGTGAAGATGCAGGCGATCTTTCTTGCACCTTTTTTGCTCGCGGTCGCGATAAACCGCCGCAAGGGATTCATCAAGGGACCGCTGCTCTCTATCGTTTCTTGCCTTGTTTTACTTTCACCGACCCTACTTATAGGCGATACGCCCGGACGCATTATCGGTTTTCTGGTAAGGGGAACGGGACCCATGCTTGGTGTGAAAAACATGGTTTGGTGGATGTCAAATCTCTGGCAGTGGTTTCCGAATAATTTTGATCAATTTCGCCTTGTCGGCGTGGGAATCGGATTTGCCTTTGCCGTCTCGCTTGTTGTATATGGATTTAAGGCAAAGAAGTTCAGTAGGGAAACCATTTTGATGCTCGCGGCGTTTTGTTTGATTGTTCTTCCGTTTGTTTTGCCTCAGATGCATGGTCGATACTACTATCAGGGGGAAATCGTACTGCTCGCCATGGCGTTCGTCGTGCCCGGCACGGCATGGTTCATATATTTGATGCAAGTTGTGACAATATCCACTTTCTATATCGCGTCCGCCGGCGCCGATACGAGACATTGGTCATTTGCGATTCTGTCACTCGGAGTAGTTCTCACGCTAATCGGTCTTGTCTTGACACATATACAATCCTTGAAACAGGACAGTTCTGAAAGAGAAAATTTGTTTCCCTACTGAATCTTCGACAGGAAATCGATTCCATGGAGGCTGGCGTTGATGTTCCGCTCGCTGCAGCTGTAGATCACCACGTCCGGCTGCACGAAGGCCTCCAGTTCGGGATTGAACTCGGGTCGGATCCCGGTGTTCACGACAATGGAAAAGTGTTCCGACAGGCAGCGCGGCAGTTTTCTTTCCGGCATGATCTGTGAATCTCCATAGATCAACAACCGTCCGGACGGAACCTTTGGATTTTCATAGACTGCAAGCGACGCGATCAGTTCACCCGATTCAGCTCCGGCGCAGATGGCTTCGATTTCTTTAAAATAGATTCCGTCCTCAAGCTGCACCGCGTTTTCACGCCACCGGACGGATGGCGCGATTTCCGCATTCAGAAAATCCGCCCCGCCGAAATAACCGGACACCTCTCCCGTCCCATAATCGATATCTTCCACATGCACCTCAATCGGCACATCGTGCAGGAGACCGGTTCTGTTCCAATGCTCGATCGTCGCCCGGTATGCGTAATAAGCGCCGAGATTTGTCCAGTGAAAATCCTGTTTCAGGAACAGCTGCCCCTTATCCTTATTTTCGATCAGGGTCATTTTCGGATTGATCATCTGCACATCCGTATTTTCAGCCAGATACCTTTCCACGACATCGACCGGCGTCTCTCGGAGCGTATAGCTTCCGACGCCCACGAACTCCGGATAGATACTTGTCTTCGCCGGCGTGATCATGAGGTAATAATCCACGTCGTTTTGCTTGTAATAATCGCTGATGGCCTGCTGATTCGCTGCGATTCTCTGAAGCATTGGCTCCGTCAAATCATACTGCCCCTTTGCAATCAGAATGTTCCCCTGCTCCGCATAGTAATACCAGCCGTTCTGCCCGACATGGATGATCGACGACGGGGACTCGTGCAACACGGACAGCTTTATGTGCGATGCCGTCCGCACCAACGATTGTCTGAATCCGATCCGGTCACCGAGCCAGTCTGAAAATTCCGCTCGGACATTCTCATTAAAGCTTCCGTCCGTGGCATGCACGCTCGGGAGATTTGCAAACAGCCGCTTCTCATTCTCAGAAACCGCACCTGTTTCCATATTGAAAAAGGCGACCGGAAGCACGATCATCAGCAGGAATCCAATGATGAAGGCTTTATTTATTGTTTTCCAAATTTTTTTGTTCTTGTCCACCTTCGATATACCGTTCGATGACTCCGATGCAAATTCCAAATTCAAAAATTAAAATAGATAAACGGATTATACTGACCGCTCGCCATAAACGCGAGCGCAATCACGAACAATACAAGGCAGATCACGTTCTCGCTGATCTGCACGGCAAGAAGCCCGCCGTTGTTTTCACGAAGACCTGCCTTCACCCGGTGATATGCCCACTTCACCGCAGGCGTACAGCCGATGATTGCGATCAGAAGGATCACCCAGTTCTGAGCCAGATAGTACAGCGCATCTCCGTCGAGCAACATCACCTTATTGAACCCGTATCTGCCCAGAAATAAGATCTGCGTGTATTTCAACGCACTGCCGATGTCCGGTGCCCGGAAGATGACCCAACCGACCGTGAAACACAAAATCGTAAAGAGGCGGTATAGAATTGCAAGAACCGGATTGCCTGCCACTTTCCCCGGGATGCCGAAGAGCTTCTCAAAGGTAAGCAACACGAAATAGAAGAATCCCCAGAGGACAAAATTCCAACTTGCACCATGCCAGATGCCCGTCAACATCCATACGACGAAGAGGTTGAAGACGAGCCGCCCTTTTGTGCGGACGCGGGAACCGCCCAACGGGAAGTAGACGTAGTCGCGGAACCAACTGCTCAACGATATATGCCAGCGCCGCCAAAACTCCGTGACGGTCTTCGAAATATAGGGATAGTTAAAATTTTCACGAAAATGAAAGCCGAACATCAGTCCCAGACCGATCGCCATATCGGAGTATCCGGAAAAATCGAAGTAAATCTGCAGTGTGTAACAGAGGATGCCGATCCAGGCAGTCAGCACCGTTAGCGACCAGAAATTCGAATTGCTGAAGATCTCATCTGCGGTGATCGCAACACTGTTTGCGACGATGGCTTTCTTTGCAAATCCAAAGATAAAACGCCTGACACCTCTGGAAAAATCATCTGCCCTTGTCGTGCGGTTCGTGATCTGATCCGCGACCGTTTCATAGCGCACGATCGGACCTGCGATGAGCGGCGGAAACATCAGGATGTACAGCGCGGTATTCGGAAGACTTTTTTGGGACTGCGCACTTCCGCGATAGATATCGATCACGTAGGACATCGCCTGAAACGTCACAAACGAAAGACCGATCGGGAGCAGAAGTTCCGTTTTCGGAAGCTGCATATGAAAGACCGTATTGACGTTCTCGATCACAAAATTCAGGTATTTATAAGCAAACAGAATTCCGACGTTAAATACCGCCATAGCGGCAAGCACCCATCGGATGGCGGTCTTTTGTGTCCTGTAGCGATTCGCGAGTAAACCGAAGACCCAGTTTGCAAGAACCGAAAGGAGCATGACGAAGACAAATTTCGGCTCTCCGTATGCATAGAAAAGAATAGACATGAAAAGGAAGAAGTAATTTCTGAATCGCTTCGGCACCAAGTAGTAGCCGAGCAGACAGAGCGGGAGAAAACAAAAAATAAAGATTGCCGAAGAAAAAACCATTTTTCGATTCCGTAATGCAGATACCCTTATATAAATTATTATATGAATACCATTCTGTTCATTTTCCCCTTCATACCCCCATATGAATATTATGAATTTCAGGTATTTTTTTCGGCTATACGGGCTTCACTACGAATCCGCGTTCATTTTCGTACAATTTCGGCAAACTGTCAAGATATTCTTTGTCAAATTCGTAATAGGCATTGTCCGGTAGGACGATCCAGAGACCTTCTTTCTCCTGTGGCATCCCTTCGTGGAAGATCAGGAGCTGACTCGTGAGCGCATCCTTCCAGAACGAATTCTGAAAGCTGTCCGTGACCATTTCGATGCGCGCGGTTTCGCCCGCCTCCGCGGAAAGCCGCTGCGCCTCCGTGCACAGGTTGATGAAATCCCAATTGATATTGATGATGTTGTTCACGCCGGGCGGCGGGAAATAGAAGAGGTTGTTCGTGTAAATACGGAATGAAACGTCCGCGCCGGGCTGCGGATTTGCCAGCGGATAGCGTGCGGACAGCTTGCTGTCGAGTCCCAAGATCCCGACACCGCCCACGAGCATCCAGCAGATCAGATATACCGCGATGAGCCGCTTTGCCGAGACGTGTTTGCTCAGCTGATCGACGGCAAGGCACGCGAGGAACAGAAAGATGAACCATGTAACGAAGTACACTTTATAATAATAGTAAGTGCTGATCTTCCCCTGAAGCATCATGACCAAAAGACCGATCTGAAAGATGGCAAAGACAATGGAAAAGATCGAGCTAAAATCGAACTCTTTTTTCCTGCACGCACGGTAAAGAAAGTAGAATGCGAACGGGACATATGGAATGAAGTCCGTGAACAGATTTCGGTAGATGGCCCCTTCCGCCGTAATGGAATTGCCGACATTGGATTCGCCGCCGGCATCGAGCGCCAACGTGTTGACAGCCGTCCACACGGTCGGAATGATAAAGACCGAAATCTCGGTGACGGCCAGATGCCCCCAGAAGGACAGCGTGCGGAGCGGACGCGCGGTCTGACGATGGTCGGCGTTGTGCCCGGTAAACCCTTCCGCATTGAGCGCGTTATTGCGCCCGGCTTTACGTTTCCTGTACAAATAGAGCGCAATGGCGAGGAAGGCGGCGATATAGAGCGGCGGCACATAGAGCGTGTAGCAGACGCCGACCCCAAAGCAACCGAGCGCAATGATGAGGTAAGCCGGCATCCGGTCAAGCCTGTCCTGCAGCAGCAGCGTGGCACCGATCAGTACGAGTATGATCAGATTCAGCGCGACGCCGGGATAGACAAATCCCCAGAGCTGATTGTTCCACGGAAAGCCCGCCACGAAGGCAAACGTCAGAATGAAGGCGATGATCTTCGAAAACCGGTTCTTCATATAGCAGCCCGCGGCACCGTAAAACAGCGCACCCGTAAACCACAGGTTCAACAGATCTTTGATCTCAAAAAACCGGAACGGCAGTACGCCGGGGAAAAACGGATTCATCGCCTGGATGAAGAGCGAACCCGAAAGCTGGATGAAATACAGATTTGGAAAATGCGTGATAACGCTCTTTAAAACGGCGATGTTCATCGCGTTTCCGAAGCGTTCCGCCGGGTCGATCGTCGCAAAGATGATCGGATTTGCGGTCCAGAAGCGCATATAACCCATGACCGCGATCAAAAGAAGCAGGATCAGACCGAACGCGATGTCCGCAATGCGCAGCTCAAACTGTTGCCTTTTTCTCTGCCTCCGGATCCGGAAAAAAAGAAGTGCCGCCGCAATCAGATATGCGATGCCGATGGAGACTAAATCCACAGGGATATGAACCAATGAGAGCAGTCCCGCGATCACCGCCGAATAGCATTCACAGAGCAGCAGGCTGACGGGAATCCAAAGGAACGCATTCTGTTTTTGTTCCGACTTTGCGTACAGATAGACGCCGCACGTCAGTGCAAAATAGGTGATGATATAAAAGAGCGCTGCAATCATAGAGCCAATTCCTCCCGATTCTTCTTTCCTTTTCGCCGAAGACCGATGATCAGAAAGATCGCGAACACGACGCTTAAGAGCGCGGTAATCATGAGATAGACATGCGCAGCGCCCGTCAGCCCGGTCGTTTCCACCATCATCGGCACCGTAAAGAATGCCGCTGCTGACACGAGAATATAGCCGATGCCAATGCTCTTCTGAAAGCGGATGATCGTGATGACGATGACAAGAAATCCTGTCAGCGCCCAAAACCCGCCGCCGACCAGCAGCAGAATAAATTCCGTTTTATATGCGGCGAGGTTCGTACCGAAGATAAAGGTCAGCACGGGAATGCCGATCAAATAACCGATACCGACGCAACCCGCCGTAATGAGCACGATGAAGAAAAACTGACGGAAAATGATCTTGTAAAACACGCGACTTTCTCCGTCGTGCCATGCGTTGGATGCCTTGTAGATGATCGGATTGTAAATGAAACTGTTGAGCAGCGTGATGATATAGGCCGGCGTGGACAGAAAATTGTAGTAGGCCTGCGCCTCGTTGTCCATCAGCCCGTCGATCGCATACTTCGGCGCGTTGCTCAGATAGATGGACAAAAACAGTCCCAAAAATACGGGGATCGTCGTCTTCAACAGGCTGAATACATGCTTCCGGTCGTGTTTTCTTTCCGCGTCCGTGAGAAAATCTCCGATGGCGGATTTTGTGACCAATGCGAAAACGAGCATGCCGAGGATGATCGTCGCGATCAGGGCGGCGAGCAGATTTTTCAGGACGATGATCAGAACCATGAAACAGAGAAAGGTTACGATGACCCGAATCGTCAGTGCCCGCCCGGCGACATCGAGTCTGCCGTTTTGCTGATAAAAGCCGTGCACGACGTCTTCTATGGCGTCAATGAGACGCAGGATACACATGAGAAAGACGATCAGGCTCTTTTCAACCGTGTATGCATTTGTAACGGAAAGATAGAGGACAAATCCGACAGACAGCGCGACCATTAAGAGCGCCGTAATGAGCCGGCTGCCGCAATAATCATAGAAGCTGTATTTGTGTTTTACATCCGACGTCTGATAGTTGCGCATCCCGAACAGACCGACGGCCTGAAACATGTAGGCGTTCGCAAAAGCAAACGAAAAGATGCCCGCGTATTCAAGCGACAGCGTGTGCGTCACGACGATCAGCAGAATGGTGGACTGAAAGGACGAAATCATGGTACCCGTCATATTCCACAGATAGCTGTTCCGGTCGATATTTTGATCATTCGTCAGAAATCTATGAAGCATTCGCGGCGTCCGAATAGAATTTGTCCATGAAGTGTTTCAGTGCATCTTTCCAATCGCGCATCTCATCGCCGACCGTACTGCGGAGCATGAGATTGTCCATCGCAGAATACGCAGGGCGCGGTGCCGGGCGCGGAAATTCATCCGTCGTGCAGGGATCTACGATGCAACTGAGTCCTGTGAGCCTGACGATCTCTGTCGCGAATTCATGCCAACTGCAGATGCCGCTGCCCGTGCAGTGGTAAAAGCCGTACACATCGGTCAGTGCGACCTTCAGAATGTGATAGGCGAGGTCGTTTGCATGCGTCGGATTGCCGACCTGATCGTATACAACCTTGATATGTTCATTTTTCTGTGCAAGTCCGATGATCGTTTTCACGAAGTTGTTTCCGACATAACCGTAGAGCCAAGATGTGCGGAAGATGAAAGCACGGCTACAGGCTTCTGAGACATAGCGCTCGCCTAAGAGCTTGGACTTTCCGTAGACCGTCGCGGGGGCAGGCGTGTCCCACTCCGCATAAGGGATATCGGCGTCACCGCCGAAGATATAATCTGTCGAGATGTGTACGAATTTCGACGCGGTTTCATTTGCAGCCACCGCGAGATTGCGTGCACCGAGCGCGTTTACCCTGAGCGCTGTCTCAAAATTCGTCTCGCAGGCGTCGACGTTCGTCATGGCCGCGCAGTTGATGATCAGGTCGAAATTTTCGGATTTCACATATTCCGTAACAGCTTTTCCATTCGTGATATCGAGTTCCGCAACGTCGATGCTTGTGACCGCGGCACCTTGATAAGCGGGATCAATCGCGCCGATTTCGCCCTTTCCCGTCGATAGGATGTCCGCAAGTTCATTGCCGAGCTGTCCGTTGCTGCCTGTAATCAATATTTTCATTTCGTCTGCGATCCTCTCAAAATTTCTCGTTCTGTTCTATTTCTATTCTATATTGAAATATTTGAATGCGGTTTTTCTTTTGTCACTCCGCCATATGTTCTTCGTAATATTCGGCCGCTTCGTCGATGCCGCAATCGCACACAATCCTGCCGTCCTTTATGACGATCCCGCGCTTGCAGAAATTCAGCGCATCCTTGATCGCATGCGTCACGAAGATCAGCGTCACATTATCACGTGCGATGATCTCCTGAACCTTCTGAAGGCACTTTTCGCGGAACACCGCGTCTCCGACACTGAGCGCTTCATCCACAATGAATATCTCCGGATCGATACAAACATTGATCGCGAAGCCGAGCTTTGCGCGCATACCGCTTGAATAGGTACGCACAGGCTGATCGATGTATTCGCCGAGCTCCGCAAAGTCAACGATCTCAGGTTCAATTTTGTTGATCTCCCGGTTGCGAAGTCCCATGATCTGACCTTTCAGATAGATATTGTCCCGCCCCGAACGTTCATCGTCAAAGCCGGCCGTAAGCTCAAGCAATGCACTGACCCGTCCGTCCACGATGATCTCGCCTTCGGACGGATAAGTTACCTCTGTAATCATTTTCAGGATCGTGGACTTACCGGCACCGTTGCGCCCGATGAGCGCGACGGACTCGCCCTGCGTTACGGTGAAGCTCACGTCGTCGACGGCTCGTTTTTCACCGTGATTCACGCCCTTCCAGAAGAGTGACAGCAAGCGGAGCTTGTCATTTTTGTAAAGCTTGTAGACCTTCGTCACATTTTTGAATTCGATCACCGTCTTTGCCATTACAACACATCCGGAATTTCTTTATTGAGTTTTTTATAACTCCACAGCGCCAGAATAATCATCAGAAGCAACATGACCGCAAATGCCGCACAATCATACGGCTTGTCCCAAAACCAGACCTTGTAGATGAACACATCGCGGAAACCTTCCGCGAGGAAGGTGACCGGATCGAACTTGAGCAGCGTTTTGATCACCGGATTTTCGATCCCACGCACGTTGAACATGACGCCGGACATCCAAAATACAGCGGTGACCAGTGATGCAACGACATTCATAAAATCTTTGCTGATCGCCGACAGCATCGCGGCAAAGAGCGCCCAATTCACGAAAAATAAGAACATGAGCAGGATGTAGAAAGGCAGCTGCAGATAATAGATATCCGGGAACCGCCCATATAGGCAGAAGATGACAACCACAATGGCCATCAAAAAGAGGTTCACGATCAATTTTGAGACGCCGATAAACGTCGAGATGGTCGAAACCGGAAATTTCATCTTCGTGACGAGATAGCTGTACACAAGATAGGCCATCGTTCCGCCCGTGATCATCTCATCCATGAAGAACCATGGGACGAGCCCGCTGATCAGCCAAAGAATGAACGGGATGCCTTCGGCACCGTTCTGAACCCTGAGCCCGATCTCGAAGACGAACCAGAAAATCAGAATGAGGATGGTCGGTTTGATGACAGCCCACGCCCAGCCGAGTGCAGAACCGCTGTATGTTTTGATAATATCGGATTTGGCAAGCTTGAAAATCTGATGCCGCCATTTGATATGATCTTTAAGAATATTTATCAGTAATCCCATAAAAAATAAATTCTCCCGCAAAACCCTCGCGCCGATCTCAAACCGCTCATATTGTTGCATACAGCGGATTTTGCTTTCTCGAAATTATACCACATCCCCGGTAAAGGTTCAATTTGCGGCTGCCTCCCGCACGATTACCTCACGCACGGTCTCTTGCTTTCGCAGCAGTACATTTGCCCTGAAAAGACCGATCAATACCAACACGACGCCGAGGGACAATACCGCAAACGCCCAGTGGTGGGAATCTGCACCGGCGAACGCAATGTAAAATGTGGACATGGTCACGACCTGCATGATAAATGCAAACCACGCGCTCCCCGGCAGGATAAACGCTAACACGAACAACACGATTTCCCCCTGATAATAGTACCTGCCCTGCATCTGCGGCAGTACAAACGGAAGGATGATCAGGCAAAATGCGGCTAAGATCAAAATGGTCTCCCTGCTGAACTTACTTGCTTTGAACCCATAGACCACAAGCGCCACTGCCGCAAAAAATCCGAGGGCTACGCCGATAAGCCGGAGCTGATCG
Organism: Eubacteriales Family XIII. Incertae Sedis bacterium; assembly: GCA_031260885.1. Taxonomy (GTDB): domain Bacteria; phylum Bacillota; class Clostridia; order Peptostreptococcales; family Anaerovoracaceae; genus JAISKP01. The sequence continues at coordinate 1,708 of JAISKP010000101.1, read as the reverse complement.
AAATTATTGGGGAACCACTGCCAGAGATTTGCGACCCACCAAGCCAGATTTTTCACGCCGAGCATCGGATCCGTCCCGTGAATCAAAAAACCGATAATGCGACCGGGCGTATCCCCTACGAGGAGCGTCGGGGACAATAAAACAAGACAGGACGCAACCGCAAGTAACGGTCCCGTGACGAATCCTTTTCGGCGGTTGACCGCTACAGCGAGCAGGAATGGCGCAAGGAATATTGCCTGCATCTTCACGGCAAATGAAATGCCGAAAATGATCCAGGACAGATGATTGCGATCCTTGAGACAAAAGTAGATCGACCAGACCGCCAGCGCACCTATGATGTTGTCATTTTGTCCCCATGCGGCGCTGTTGATCACCACTGTCGGTAAAATCAAGGCGACGGTAGCCGCGTAGTACGGGGTATTCCCGATAGGTTTAAAGATTTCAACGGTTTTCAGCACGCCGAGCGCCAGTAAAAGGTCAAAGAGCACCGCAAATCCTTTGATCACGAGCATGTTTGACGGCGTCAAAAGGCTGCCAAGCCATAGGAGCAGCAGGTACGGTGAATTGTAAGGTGAAAATTCCTGAAGGATGGACTCGGGACCAAATACGCGCAGATACGTCATCCAAGGGTCATAGAATTGCGTATAATCCGGAAAAACAACCGGGAAAAGACAGATGCGGCACGCTACCGCGATCGTAAAAAAAATGACGGGAAAGTATAGTTTTTCATTCAGTTTCATTTATTTTTCTGCTCCTCCGTGCGGTACACGCGGCGTAAAAATTGCTCAGACCGAGGACTTCAAATACGACGACGCACGGAACGGCACCGACCGCATAGAACTTCATCGCGCCAAACGGTCCGCCCGGCGGTCCCATGAAATCTACAAACCATGAGATTCCGACGATTACGGCGATGGTTGTCGCAAGCATCGTGAGCATGAAGACCGCCTGTATCACGAGGCTTTTGGTTCGCTTTTGTTTATGAAAGATCCGGATCAGGCACAGGACAAGACCGACGAGCGACAACAAAAAGATCGGGATGCCTGTCGCCTGATAGACCCTGATCAAATTCATCGTAAACAGTTCCATCCCGCGCCGTTCCCCGGTGAAATAGCCGATGAACGAGCCCGCATCCAGATACATGTTCGTGATATAGTTCGCTTTTACGCCCGACGCGTAAATCTGCATTTCATTGTCAAACATATCCAGCCTTCCGGAGTTCGTCGGATAGGCATAATCATAATAGAAGATCGCGTTCTCAAATCCGTTCAGCGCCAACGGCCAAAGAGCCCGAATCTCCGCCGGTGTTCGACCACCGCTCATGCCCACGATCTGAATCCGGTCATCTTCCTGAAGTCGACCGTCGGCAAATGCTTCATCGAGTTCCCTGTTGACCGCTTCAAAAAAGTCGTTGAATTTCTGATGTGTCTCCCACATTCCGGCGTCTGCGAACGCATCCGGGATCATCCAAGTCAGAAAATCGCCGCGGATCGGCGTATCATGAAGATTGCCGGACCACTGATTTTCATCGATCAGATGCTTCCTGAATTCCGGCGCGGATTTCAGCGTCTCGGAGACTTCAAAGGTCTTTTCAATCGCATCGGTCGGTGCCCAGATCTGACCGGTTCTGTTCTCCGATGCAATCCTGTAAACGCGCGCCGCATATCCGCCGGCGGGACCTTCCGTCCGCGTATTGGTCTCATATACG
>JAISKP010000007.1 GCA_031260885.1 Eubacteriales Family XIII. Incertae Sedis bacterium | reverse complement strand
AAGTCATGATATACTAATAACAATATTATTATATCAATTCACAATGGAATACCTGCAAAAGGAAAGTGTGCTATGAAAAAAAATAAACTGCTGATCGTTCTCTTGGTTCTGCTTGCCATCATCGTCCTCTGTGGTGCGGCTGCCGGGTTCGGTTATTACAAATATCAAAAGACCTATGATGCCATCGGCGAGGAGATCATTCCGGACGACACCATTTTTGTAGCAGAAACCGAACTGAGTCCTGCGGAGGCGCGCTGGCGTGTAACTGTCTATGACGGCTTTTTCGGAAAGGTGCTCGGGATCGCCGGGTTGCCGACCGACAAGACAGTTGACGCGATATATGAGCTCGCTGAGATTGATCTCGGCGAGCTCGGAGAAGCGCCGTATGCGCTGACTGCCCAATACCGCAGCCGCAATGCGCTCTATACGGCTTATTTGACAAAGGACAACACCGAGATGATGCTCTCCGGAGAGGATGTGCTGAGCGCCGATGACGAAATTGCGCTCATGCTCGAAGCCGGCACTTATTCCCTTCGGATTGAAAGCCTCACGGACTTCGAAAAATTCGGCGGAACGCTCACCTACCGGTGTTCCTTTTCGATAAAAGACCCGCCACCGCCACCGCCTACGCTGGTTCCGGGCAAGCTCGAACTGGAACAGGGCGAAATCCTTTCATTTAAACTTTTAAATATTCCCGAGGACATTACGCCGACCATCTCGACCGGTCTCGGTATGGCGGTGTGGGCGAAAGCCGGAGAACGGGATTGGTTTGCTGCAATTCCGATCGGGCCGGCACGCGAGCCCGGTACATACAACGTTAAAATCAGCGCCGGGGAGATCGAATATGATGGGACGGTGACCGTATTGGCCTATGATTTTGATTTCCAGGATCTGACCGTAAACTACGGCAGTGCGAACGTGGCTGAGGCGACGACGGCAACAGCACTGCAGCAGTACCGTGAGAAAATTCCGCCGCTCTGGAAGACCTACGATGAAGAGCGGTACTGGAGCGGGAAGTTCATTCGCCCCGTCGAGGGCGGTTATGTCGGAACGGAATTCGGCGAGCACCGCATCACAAACGGGGATCCGTCCACCATGCGTTACCACTACGGCATGGACATCGAGGTTGATACCGGCACGCCGATTCATGCGCCGAACGCCGGCAGGGTCGTTCTTGCGGAGATGCTGCTGAACACGGGCGGAACGGTTGTGATCGAGTACGGCGGCGGTCTGAAGAGCTATTTCTTCCACATGAGTCAGATTGACGTCACCGCGGGCGACATGGTCGCACAGGGCGACGTCGTCGGTCTCGTCGGGAATTTAGGCTACTCGACCGGCCCGCATCTGCACTACGAGATGCGCATCGGCGACCAGGCGGTCAGTCCGTCGATGCTGTTTGATGACGGTGCCGGGCTGTACAGTGCGGATAAATAATTGCGTGGTATCATGAACAAATCCGCATCATTAACGTAAAGGATATACTTTGAGCAAACAGATTCCGACAACGCCTGCTGAACAAAAACACGATGCCTTTACACCGCTCGTGGTGATTTCCGCACTGTTGATTACATCTTATCTGACGGCGAACATCATGGCCGTAAAGCTGATCGGAACGTTTGATGTCGCCTTTCTGGATGCCGGAACGATCACCTTTCCGCTCGCCTATATGCTCGGCGATGTGCTCACGGAGATCTGGGGGTTTAAGACTGCCCGCAAGGTGATTTTCCTCACCTTCTTCTGCAACATCGTCTTAGTCCTCGCGACCGCGGTCGGCGTCGTGATCCCCTCTCCCGAATATTTAAACGAAACGGCAGACGCATACAATACGGTATTTACTTATGTTCCCCGCATCGTGGCGGCTTCGCTCATCGCCTTCCTCGCCGGAGAGCTTTCAAATGCCTTCTTCATGGATAAGATCAAGAAGAAGACCTCCGGTCGTTTTCTCTGGCTCAGGACCATCGGCAGTTCGATCATCGGGTATATCTTTGACACCGTTCTCTTCTGTTTCATCGCCTTTGCAGGCACCGTCAGGATGCGCGACATGCTCGTGATGATCGGTGTGCAGTACGGCGTCAAGCTTGTGATTGAGGCGGTCTGCGGCACACCGATCGCCTATGCCGTCATCGGATATCTAAAGAAACGGTACGGTCCGCAAGATGGCGTCTTGTCGGACGACGAGGCACGCGGACGATGATCAGATATGCGCGCATCACGGAAAAACTGCCTCGTGAATTTCTCCTGCTTCAGGGACAGGGCTGCTTCCATAAGGGATGCCGCTTCTGCCACTATTACGACGATGTGAGCGACGATCCCTTTGCCGTCAATGAGCCTGTCATCCGGCAGGTCACAGGGGCGTACGGGGTTTTGGACGTCATCAATTCCGGCTCCGTTCATGAGTTTGACGGACGGACGCTGCGACTCATCGCTGAAATCGTGCGGTTGAAGCAGATCCATACGCTGTGGTTTGAAGCACACTATCATTACAGAGACCGGCTCGATGAGATCCGTGCACTTTTTCCGGGCGTGCGGGTGCGGTTTCGAACCGGCATCGAAAGTTTCGATCATGATTTTCGGGTTCAAATGAATAAGGGCATTCCCGACGTCTCTCCGGAGCAGCTGCGCAGAGACTTTGACGGCGTCTGCCTCCTTGTCTGCGTGGCAGGTCAGTCGCAGGAATCCATCCTGCGGGATATTGAGATTGCAAACGCGGTATTTGACTATTTTAGCGTCAATGTGTTCTGTCCGAATTCGACGGATGTGAGGCTGGATCGCACGCTCTATGAATGGTTTCGGAAAAATCTCTATCCGCGTCTCACCGCTATGAAAAACTGTGAAGTCCTGATGGAAAACACCGACCTTGGCGTCGGATGAAACGTCGGATGAAACGGGGTTTCGTTTCCGGCGGCGGAATGTTATGATATTGAATATCGAAATTTATAGCAAAGGAAGGTTTGTGCGATGAAAAAATTTCTATTATCCATAGCGTTGATCTTGTTTCCGATCTATGAGGTCATTGCAATGTTCTATATCAATGAGGGCGTTAACGTTTCAAACGGTTTCTTACGAATTTTAGTGGGTCCCATCGTTACGCAGGTGATCAGCGCGGTGCTGATCTTTGCCATCATCGTACTGTGGCGGGATGTCTGCAGAGCGACAAGCACCTTTCTCACGGTCATCCTGATGCTGATGCTTTTAATAATATTCATGTTCATCATTTTCACCGGGATTTTCTACATCGCGATCAGTTACAGCGGACTATACCTGTCGCTTGCGCTCTACATACTCCTGTTCCTATCCCTGCTGAATCCGCCGCAGCGAAAACGCGGCAGAAGATAGGATACGTTACGGTCTTTCGTAGATGACGTTTCCGTCAAAGATCGTGATGTCTACGGTTCCGCTTATGAGGTCACTGTCGGGAACAGTGAATAAATCTCTGTCGATGACGATGATGTCGGCGAAATTCCCCGCTTTCAGGCTCCCCAGTTCATCTTCACGTCTGACGCCGTATGCGGAGCCCCACGTATAGCCTCTCAGCACTTCGGTCCGCGACAGTTTTTGAGCCGGATTCCATCCGCCCTTTGGTTCTCCGTCATTGAACAGCCGCGTGACGCCGCGATAGATTTCCAGGAATGGATCATTGCTGACGACGGGACAATCGGTGCCGATCGCGAGCACGCCGGTGATCTCAAGCAGCGTCTTGAACGGCCAGGTGCGGTTCGCCCGCTCGTCACCCAATGCGATGAAATAGGGGTCGTCCTCAAATTTCTGGGAAATGGCGACATGCTCCGGCTGTACGGATGGGATGACGCCCAGTTCTCCAAACCTCGGCAGATCCACCGGATCGACGAGTTCGCAATGCTCGATGGCATGACGGCATTCATTCTTACCGTATTTCCGGATGGCATCTTCGTAGAAGTCGAGCGCATAACGGCAGGAACGATCTCCGCAGGAATGCAATTTAACCGACAGTCCGCGTCTGTGGGCTTCCGGTACGGCTTTGCCCATGGCTTCATAGTCATACAGTTTGATACCGTTGTTTCCCGGCGCATCCGCGTAGTCTTCCAGCACCAGCGCCGTGTGCGTGGTCGGCACGCCGTCGATGAACTGCTTGACCTGACTGACTTTCAGCTTGTCTGAGGTGTACCGGTCCCGCAGTTGCACGACCTTATCCAGATCGCCGAGCAGGTCGGGTGCCGCATGGATGCGGATCGTCAGTTCGTCATCCCGATCCATTTCGCTGTAGACGGAAACATCGCCGATGTCGCCGTGGTAGAGCGGCATTACGTCGTTGATGGAAGTAATGCCGTAGGCTTTCGCGCTGTCCATAAAAGTATGAATCAGTTCTTTCATCTGCTCTTTATTGAAGTCGAAAGCGTATTTTGTACACAGTCCGACCGCGCCCTCCAAAAGATAGCCTGTCGGTGCTCCTGCTTCATCTCTGAGGATGATGCCGGCCTCCGGATCTTTGGTATCTTTCGTGATGCCCGCGATCTCCAGCGCTCTGCTGTTCACCCAAGCTCCGTGCGCCTCCGCATTGAACAGCAGCACCGGGCGATCCGGAAACGCTTCGTCCAGGGATGTCTTGGTTGGCTCGACCTTGTTATCCCAAAATGCCGTGTACCAGCCAAAGCCAAACATCCAACCGGTTTTGTCCGCAATATGCTTTGAGGCCGCAAGCACTTTATCTACGACTTCCTGTTCGGAGACGCAGGTGGTCAGTTCCGGATAGGTCTGATATAAGCCCGCCAACAGGAAATGGACATGACTGTCGTGAAGACCTGCCATCACCGTCCGGTCACCCGCATCGATGACCCTCGTATGGTCGTCGACATCGGCGCTGAAGTCATCGCCTTTGATTACTTTTTCGATTTTGTTGCCCTTTACAATAAGGACACCTTTGTATGGTGCGTCTTCGATGCTGTCAAAGATCGCATTGCCCTTAATGATTAAATCTGCAGCCATGATCCAGCCTCCTGTTCATTGGTTCCCGATAGCAAGATGTGAAGGGGCGATATCGCCTACCGCCCCTTCCGTTTTTGATACAGCTTTGTTTTACGATAACGTTTTCTCAATTAGGCCATTATAATTCCAAAAATCAGGAATGCGATGATTGACAGCACGAAGGGTACGGCAATCAGTGGAATAGCGGTTCTCGCATAATCGACGTTTTTTATCCCGGTGGCTGCCGCCGTTACCGTCACGGCGTCGGAATAGAAGCAGACGTGCGAACCGAATGCCGTCGCCGAAGCGACTGCGCCGACCGCGAGGAACAGATTCACATCCATCGCGCCCGCGAGCGGAAGAATCATCGGGAATGCGATTGCCGCAACACCCCAGAAGCTGCCTGTTGCGAAGGACAAAAGCGCTACAACCGCAAAGACGATGGGCGGGAATACCGCTGCGCTGAGCAACGGTTGTACCTGCTCGATGACAAACGGCGTCAGCCCGAGGTTGTCGTTGAAAGCCTGAAGGGCGAATGCCAAAATGACCAATATCGTCACATACAGCATATCTTTAAACCCGTTCACAACGCTGTCACAGAAACCGCTGAGTTTCAGCTTCCTTTGTGCCATCAGCATGATGGCTTCCACGACGACAGATACGATCAGCCACAATACGATGTCGTATTCGACGCCGAGTCCGGCGCAGAAAAGACCCGAAATGATCAGGATCAGCATCGGCACTGCAAAATTCCACCATCCCGATGTTTTATCACTTTTAATTTCATCAAGCGCACCGTCTTCATAATACCAGTCCGGAAAACTCTTTCCGGTGGTTTCTGCGCGCTGCTCGGCTTTTTTCATCGGACCAAACAGGAGTTTCGGCGCAAATATAAAGACGAGCGTCACTGCAAGCGCGATCCAGGAATAGAGCATAAACGGGATTGAATGTGTATAGGCGGAAAATCCGGTGCTCTCAAACATACCGGTTTCTTTGATCTGCGACATATAGAGCACCGCCCAGGATGAGAACGGAACCAGAATGCAGACCGCTGCGCCCGTCGTGTTGGTGACATAGGCGAGCATCTCTCTGGAACCCTTATGGGCATCCGACAACTTTCTGGTTGCGACGCCGACACCGAGGGCGTTCAGATAATCGTCAACAAAGATGATGATGCCAAGGATAAACGCGAAGAAAAAGGTCGATTTTTTTCCTTTGATGACCTTCGCGCCCAAATCGGAAAATCCGGTAGCTGCACCGGACTGATCCAACATCCGGATGAGGGCTCCGAACATGCCGAACATGACGATGTAGTATGCGCTCCCGCTGATGGTATCAACTAAAGTGTTGAACCAAATAGACCATACGCCGACAGTCACAAGCGTTCCGTCAGCGGCTTCGCTTACCGCAAGCGGATGTAAAAATGATGCTGAAAATCCGGATTCGCCGACCGCAAAGATGATTGCGGCGCAGAGTGTTCCGACAAAGAGTGCTTCTGCTGCTCGTTTTGTCCAAATGGCAACGACGATGACGATTATAATAGGTATTAGAGATATCAGTCCGTAAGTATCCATATCGCTCCTTTTCAATATAGTTCGGGAATAATAACTGTTCGGCTTCTCCTTTCTTCAAACATTTATGATGCGCATGCAGAATGCAGTGAACGAAATTCGAAAGACTTCAGTCATCCGCAATTTTGCAATAAAAACCCGATTTGTTTTGTTGAGGTAATTGTATACGTTGTGACCAAGATCGGCAAGACAAAATCTTGTTGTGCTGTACCCGAAAAAATAATTTACCACGGTTCAAGGCAGCGCGGATTGCTCGAACCCGCTCTACCCTAAGGGTGGACCGTAATGGGCAGCAACACAGACACAGCCGCCGCAGTCTGGAAAATGGCTCATTTACAAATAAAATGAGTGCCACTTTGGCAACAACTTCAGTTCCG
>JAISKP010000187.1 GCA_031260885.1 Eubacteriales Family XIII. Incertae Sedis bacterium | reverse complement strand
TTTGAGAACTGGCTCGCGCGTCTCGCCTTCTTCAATCCGTACTTCTTTCTTTCCTTCATGCGCGAATCTCTGGTCAGGAATCCCGCCGCTTTCAGCGTCGCCCTGTAGGCTTCCGTATCGACCACGAGCAGCGCTCTGGAGATGCCGTGACGAAGTGCGCCGGCCTGTCCCGTCGTGCCGCCGCCTTTGACGGTCGCGATGACGTCGAACTTGCCGTCCGTTCCGGTTACCTGAAACGGTCTGAGCACTTCACGCTTCAAAAGATCCATTCCAAAATAATCGTCCAGTGCCTTGCCGTTGATCTTGATCTCGCCCTTGCCGGGGATCAGGCGGACTCTGGCGATCGATGATTTTCTTCTTCCCGTACCGGGATATTGTTTCTTTGCCATTTTCTATTCCTCCCTTAGAATTCCCAGACTTCGGGCTTCTGAGCCGCGTGTGCATGTGTCGGACCTGCGTACACTTTTAGTTTCTTGTACATTTCTCTGCCGAGCTTGCCGTTCGGCATCATGCCCTTGACCGCGTGACGAATGATTTCTTCGGGATTCTTGGCCTGAAGCTTTTCGAACGTGATCTCGCGCAGACCGCCCGGATAACCCGTGTGCCGCTTGTAGATCTTCTCTTTGCGCTTCTTGCCGGTGACTTCCACTTTTTCCGCGTTGATGATAATGACATAATCGCCCGTATCAACGTGGGGGGTGTAGATGGGTTTCTTCTTTCCTCTGAGGATGGATGCGACTTCGCTGGCGAGCCTGCCGAGGGTCTTGCCTTCGGCGTCAATGACGTACCACTTTCTCTCCACCTCATGAGCTTTTGCAATAAAACTGCCCATTTCGGTATCCTTTCTCGCCTACTGAAATCGGCTGTGGATCGTCCGGCTTTCATCCGGTACATCCTGCGATTCGTTTCGGCAATTTGCAGCGTCCGCTGCTCCGTTAACGTCCGGCCGCGGACGGCAACCCATCCTAACCGGAGCATCCGTAGGTACTTACACAATAAGACCTTGTTGTACGCACAGTGCAAAAAGTATTATAAGGGGCGAAACAGCTACTTGTCAATGATTTATCAGCGGAATGTGAATTTTGCTGACCTTTATTGATGATTGATCGCCTTTGAACTTGCAGCAACAATACTATTTTATGAGACGATAGACCTCGACAGGATCATTCGCTTCCTTATATTCGCCAACCTGCGGGATCAGACGTTTAAAATGCTCACTGTTCATATGCGCATCTAAAGATTCCTTGCTTTCCCATTCTTCAATAAATACAAGCAGATTGGGTTCGCCGACGCGCTCGTACAGTTCGTACTTAATACAGCCGACTTCTTCTCTTGTCCGTGCAATCATCTCGTCCAGAAGTGCCAGTACCGCGTCCTTTGAACCTTCTTTCAATCTGTTCTTTGCAACAATTTTTAACATAACCGTTCCTTTCACCGCACGAAGGACAAAATGCGATTCCCTAAACAGAACTTATTCGATACCGAGATTCTCCAGCATTTCCTTGACTTCACCCTCACCCTCATCGAGAAATCCCGGAAGCGCAGGGTCAAGCCGCTTCATGAGCGTGAGTAATTCACCGCAGTGCTCCTTTTCCTCATCACGAATATCCATGAGCACTTTCTTGACGAGCGGATCATCGGTCGCAAGGGCATGCGCTTCATAAAGATAGATCGCCTCAAGTTCTCCCGCGATATCCACACGCAACGCCTGAATGAGTTCATTCTTACTAATCTTCCTGTCTACGTTTCCTGAAAACGGATCTGCAAAACTTGGCATAACATGCTCCTTTCCACAACAACTGCGGAAGACAATATTCGACCACAGCTAAAACCAACATATAAGTAACTGTTATTCATACTTACATATTATATAAGTATATTACCCATTTATTATCCGCTTAAACACTCTTTTTGTACATAGGAAAGTCCCGTCCGCCGGGAGAGTGCTACGTGGACGATTTTCGTGACACGTTCGACCTACCCTTAGACAAATTAGACGTAAGTCCGTTGACCCATAATTTCGGAAAATGTGATAAAATTAGAATATATCAATATGAATTGATCCAGTTCCGCAGTGGACTGTAAATGTAAACAGAGATATAAACCAATATTGAGAACAATGAGCGGATACGCTCATGAAGATATGCCATGGATAACGGGCTTTTTTCGATCAGCGAGATGGCAAGTCTTGCCAGAGTCACTCGTGATACCCTGATCCACTACGATAAGATCGGGCTTATTCAGCCTGTGCTACGGGGTAAGAACAATTATCGATACTACTCCGATAAGCAGCTCGCACTCGTCAACATCGTGCGTACACTCCAGTCACTTGGCATGAGCCTGAAAGAAATTGATAAAATCGCCCGAAGCAGGACGCCCGAACGCATCCTTCAGGCATTTACGGAACAGACCCCCGAAATCGAAAAAAATATCGAAAAACTCCTGAAATCACACACACTACTCCTGACGCTTCGGGAGACCATCGCGTCTGCCCTATCTACGGACGAGCACGCTGTCGAGTTGCAACAGCAGGAAGCAGAATCCATCTTCCTCGGACCAAAAAACGATTATTCGGGTGGACGTTCAATCAACGATGCGCTGTTGCAATTCTATAAGTACTGCCGAAAGACTGAAGACACCATCGATCTGAATTATTCAGCCTGGGGCGTATTCGCGGGAGCGCGTATCGAACGCGGCGATTGGCAGGGACCGGATCATTTTTATTTTAACAATCCGCACGCGCATGACGAGAAACCGGCAGGTCTTTATGTTACCGCGTACGGACGGGGCAACTACGGAACGGGCGACAAGATCTATCGGCGCCTGACCCGATATATAAATGAAAACAAACTTACAATCTGCGGTCCCGCCTACGAAGCCTATCCGCTGAATGAAATCTCTATTCAAGATCCCGACAATTATCTGATCCGCGTATCCATTCGCGTAAAGCAGAAATAGCGTTTTACTGTCTTAAGTTGTTTATCGCCCTCCCATAATGACTACCCTCGAAAATTTTTCTTTAAAAAATTTAAGAAAAAACGGTTGACCCGGGGGTTACACCATCCCATAAGGTAGAGAGGATTGTTCGAACCCGGTTTTTATTGGAACGATGTCGGGCACCCGCTGTCAAGGTGGAAGGAATTGCGCATTTCAACGGAACAAATAAAAAACCATAGCGGATACAACAGATGATTGAATTGAGAGAGGTAGGAAATGTTTAAAGGGAAAATAATGAAACGCGTGCCGGCGATCATGCTGATTGCCGTATTTTGCTTCGGTACTTGTACTGCCGAAATCGTATTTGCGAGCGGAGCAGACGGAACGGATACCTGCTGGGCGCTGGGAAATTTGATTCTGACAATCCTCAATGTGATCGGTGCAGTTCTTTTGCTGCTCAGATTTATCTTTTCCGCACGTAGTCGAAACAGCGCAGATCGTTTCGATTATATAAAAATTTACGGTGCTCTTGACGAACAGCCCGAAACAGAAACGCATAAAAGAGAACTGTTATATACAATTTTCGCAACTGCGGCAGCAGTTCTGTCTGTGATCCTATTCCTGATCTTTGAAGATATACAAAGGCTTATGGTTCTGACCGATAGGCTAACGGTGCCGACAATCGTCCTCCTTGCCTTTGAAGTTGTGATGACGGTTCTGGTGCTGACGGGCAAGACAAAAACAGGAGTCGCGGAATTTAAATCCGAACGATTAATACCAAGACGTTAAAACGACAGCAGACCCAAATGTTCTAAAAGGGTCTTTACGCCCATCAAAATGAGGATGACACCCCCGATAAGCTCGGCTTTTGATTTGAATTTCAGTCCGACAAAGTTGCCGATCTTTACCCCCAGCATAGAAAGCAGCAGCGTAATAACGCCGATGAAAAGTGCCGCAGAAATGATGCTCACCTTTAGAAAAGCAAACGACACGCCAACAGCAAGCGCATCAATGCTATCCGCAATCGCAAGCGGAAACATCGCTTTGAATTTCAGAGAGGCTTCTGCCCGCGCCTCCGATTCTTCCTTTTTAAAGCTGTCCAACACCATTTTACCGCCGATCAAAACGAGCAGCGCAAAGGCGACCCAATGATCGACAGCTTTAATTTTATCGGCGAAAGCATAGCCTGCCAGATATCCGATGAGCGGCATGACCGCCTGCGAAATCCCGAAATAAACGCCCACGATGAACGCCTGCAATAAACGAGCCTTCTTCAAAGACAGCCCAATGGAAATCGCAATGGCAAAGGCATCCATTGACAAGCCGATCGCAATAATCAGTAATTCTGCAAATCCCATAATGCTCCAAATTATATATGAGTGCTTCCGGTTCAGCAACAGAAACTTTCCATGCGGGGATCGTGGCGCATTGTGCGTTGCTGCACGACG
>JAISKP010000179.1 GCA_031260885.1 Eubacteriales Family XIII. Incertae Sedis bacterium | reverse complement strand
ATAAATCCTGAGGTCAGCGACATCCCAGATCGATGTGCAAAGGAAAAAAACGGCGTGAAACTGCTCGTCATGGGGACGGTGGAGACCGGCGGCGGCGGATGCGTCTGTCCAGAGCATGTGATTCTAAAGCGCATTATTTCACATCTCGTCGTCGGCAAAGACGGAATTGTGATCATGGATATGGAGGCCGGGCTGGAACATCTGGGCCGCGGAACGGCGGAAATGGTGGATTTCTTCATCGTCGTAGTCGAGCCGGGCGCAAGGAGCATTCAGACCTACCACAGAATCAAATCACTCGCTGCCGATCTGAACATCAAAAAAGTGAGCGTCGTCGGCAACAAGATCCGCAACGAAGAAGACCGGGCGTTTATCGCTGCCCGCGTGCCTGATTCGGATATGCTCGGGTATATCAGCTACAGCGATGAGGTGATCGACGCGGACAAGAACGAAGCGTCCCCTTTTGAAATGGACAAAAAGATCGCAATAGAGATCAAAAAAATTAAGGAGAGGATAGATCATGAAGAAACTGTTTGACCGGGTTTTTGACGGCGCGGATGAAATGTACGCGTTCGCGGAAAAAGCGCTGAATGAAGCAATCGCGGAACTGGGCGAATCGACTCCGATCGCGATGCCAAACACCGCCTATAACCTGGCAAATCACTTAGCATACCTCGGACGCAATTTTAATACGCTCGGCGCATTAAAAAAGGTCTTCGAAGAAGTGAAGTCGTGGAATCAGCATGATCCGAGATTGCGCGGCGTGTTCAATACCGGTTTCGGGACATTTATGGCGGCCGAAGTGATCGAAGCCTGTAAATACGCCCGCAGTGCCGATCCATATGAAGGCAAATATCACGGGCACTTGTCGGATGCCGAAGTGCGCGAACTCGGCGTACCGCTCGTGACGGATGACATCCCCGGATTTGTCGTCATCTACGGCAAAGCGCCGTCGGATGAAGAAGCGGTGGATCTGATCAAAGGATACCAAATGCGCGGCATCTTCGTGTTTCTCGTCGGTGAGATCATCGAACAGGCGAGGAACAAGGAACTGAACATGGGCTTCCCCGTGCGCGTGGTTGCAGTCGGTCCCGACATCTGGGCCGTCAGCCATGTCATCTCTTTTGTCAACAGGGCTGCGATGATCTTCGGCGCCGTGCAGCCGGGAGATCGTGAAGCTTTTGACGAATATACATTTTACAGGATTCATGCTTTCGTAAACGTCTTCGATCCTGTGACGGACATCGTCGTCGCCTGTGGTGCGGGTGCGATCTCGATGGGCTTCCCCGTCATCACCGACGATGAGAAGGATATGTGGCCCGTGCCGAAGAGCATCCTCATTCAGAAAGATACGACGGACTTCATCGAAACTTCCCTCGAAGCCCGCGATATCAAGATCAAAGTGACAAACATAGACATACCGGTCGCATTCTCAACGGCCTTTGAAGGTGAGATTGTCCGGAAAAGGGATATGCAGATTGATTGCGACGGTTCCAGATATGATACGTTCGAACTGGTGCGCAGCAGGGAAATCCATGAGATCGAAGATCACAGAATCGAGCTCATCGGTCCGGACATCGACACCTTTGAGCAGGGGAGCAGCATCGGTTTCGGCATCATCGCCGAGGTCGCCGGGAAAAACATGCAGACGGACTTCGAACCTGTATTTGAACGCAATTTCCACAATTTTCTCAACTGCATCGAAGGCGTCATGCACACGGGGCAGCGCGACATCCTCCGCGTTCGCGTCAGTAAGGTCGCATACGATGCCGGTTTTCGGGCAAAGCACTTTGGAGAGGTGCTTTACGCCAAGATCAAGAGCGAATATGAGGCGGTCGTCGACAAATGCCAGGTGACGATCATCACCGATCCGGATACCCTCAAAGCGCAGCGCGCCGAGGCCGGTAAACAGTATGATCTGCGCGATGCAAGGCTCGGATCGCTTACGGATGAGGTGGTGGACGTCTTCTACAACTGCATCCTCTGTCAGTCGTTTTCACCAGCGCACGTATGCATCGTAACGCCCGAAAGACTCGGGCTTTGCGGGGCGGTATCTTGGCTCGACGCAAAGGCGACGAATCAACTGAATCCGAACGGTCCCTGTCAGATCGTGACAAAGGAGCGGGTTGTGGACGAGCACATCGGTATCTGGGAGGACGTCAACGAAAACGTGTTCAAGTCTTCGCACGGCAACCTGAAACAGGTAACGCTTTATTCCATCATGGAGGATCCGATGACGAGTTGCGGCTGTTTTGAATGCATCTGCGGCATCGAGCCGTTTTCGAGCGGCGTCGTGATCGTGAATCGTGAACATATGGGCATGACGCCCCTCGGTATGAGTTTCTCCGAGATGGCATCCATGACGGGCGGCGGCGTGCAGACCCCCGGTTTTATGGGGCACGGCAAGCAGTTTATCTCATCCAAGAAATTCATGCGGGCGGAAGGCGGTCCTGCGCGCATCGTCTGGATGCCGAAAGCACTCAAGGATCTGGTCAGGTCCAAGCTCGACAAGACGGCAAAGGAGCTTTACGATGTCGATGACTTCACCTCGAAGATCGGCGACGAAACGATCACCGAGGACGCGGAAGTGCTGATGGAATTCCTCGCTGAACAGGGACACCCTGTGTTGGAACTCGAACCGCTTATATAGGAATGGATTGCCGGGATGCATAGATGTTCCGGTTAAGATAAATAGTAACAAATAAGGAGGAATCAGGAATATGCCGTTTAAAAAAAGCCCGCAGACCTTTACAGCGTCGATCGCAGAGACCGTCGTCGGAACCGGAGACAGCGCGATCACGCTTGGGGGTGAGAACGTCTATCCGCTGTACAGCTTCGATGCGCCGATCAAAAATCCGCCGCTCGTCGGCGTCGACTTTTCCGATCTGGGTCCGAGCCGTGACATCCCCGGTATCGCTGCCTATTATGAAGGTGCGGAAAGTCTCACGGAGATCACAAAACGCGCCTGTGAGATGCCCGGCGCAAGTTTCATCAGCTTCACGCTGGACAGCGCCGATCCAAACGGTGAAAATAAATCCGTGGAAGATTGTATCATAACCTGCAAAGAAGTCGCAGAGGCGGCGACGCTGCCGCTTGTGATCCAGGGGACGGGCAATGCGGAGAAGGACGGCGTCCTGCTGAGCAAGATCGCCGAGGCGCTTGAGGGCAAAAATGTGCTGCTGCTCTCCGCTACGGAAGACAATTACAAAGGCATCGCCGTCGGTGCGGCACTGGCTTACGGTCAGAAAATCGGCGCCGAATCCTCCGTCGACATCAACCTCGCAAAGCAGCTCAATGTAATCATCTCACAGATGGGCGTCAAAAATGAGAGCATCGTCATGAGCCCCGGCGCAGCGGCTGCCGGCTACGGCTTTGAATATGTCGCCTCAGCCATAGAACGCATCAAGGGCGCAGCCCTTTCCCAAAACGATGAATCGCTGCAGATTCCGATCATTACACCGGTCTCTTCCGAGGCATGGACGGTAAAGGAATCCATCGTTTCGGAAACGGATTTCCCGGAATGGGGTCCGGCGGAACAGCGTGGCGTGGATATGGAGATTTCCACCGCGGTTGCCAGTCTCGCGTCGGGCTCGAACGCCGTGATCCTGAAACATCCGGACTCGGTCGCAACGGTATCGAAGCTGATCTCGGAACTGCTGTAACGATTGTAACGAAGATTGTAACGACGATAGGAACGAAAGGATCGCGTGAAATGGCACTAAAAGGATTGGATATTTTCAAACTCACACCGCGGACAAACTGCAAGGAATGCGGCAATCCGACCTGTATGGCCTTTGCGATGAAAGTCGCACAGGGTTCTGTCGAGATCGAAAAATGCCCGCACATGTCGGCTGAATCGCTCGAGGTGCTCGGAGAAGCATCCGCACCGCCGATGAAGAGCATCAAGATCGGCAGCGGAGACGCCGAATATACGCTCGGCGGCGAGACCGTACTTTTCAGGCACGACA
>JAISKP010000178.1 GCA_031260885.1 Eubacteriales Family XIII. Incertae Sedis bacterium | reverse complement strand
TGATTAGAAAATGTATGATTCGCACCGTTTTGCAAACCAGTAGAACGCAAATGAAACGCTTATAGCGTTCTATTTGCTTGACGAGACTGTGTGACTATGATAAAATATTTTCAATAAGTAGAAAGAAGGGAGCGAATATAATGACCACCAGTACATCTAATGTCAGTTTTCGTATCGACTCTGACATAAAAGCTCAAGCGGACAGACTCTTTTCCGAACTCGGACTCAATATGACTACTGCATTTAACATCTTCCTGCGTCAGGCAGTGCGTGAAGGTTCCATCCCGTTCAGTGTTACCGTAAATACACCGAACGCAGAAACGGTGGCAGCGATGCTCGAAGCGCAGCGGATCGCGCACGATCCCGCTGTCAAGCGCTATTCTGTTGAAGAAGCGTTGCTGGAACTCAAATCATGAACCGGAGTATTGTCTGGACGACACAATTCAAGAAAGACTATAAGTTGGCGATAAGGCGGGGCTTGAACATACATAGCGATCTTTTCTGAATTCCTTCATCATATGATCCCGACAGCAAAGGAAAAAATAAATGCGCCTATCTAAATCAACCTACTGCGCGGGCGTGCAGTGTCCGAAAAAACGCTACCGGATAGCACGGTATTCTAATTGCTGATGGTTGGGCTCGATGTTATAATGGGATTATGGATAGCGATTACAGCAAAACAGAATATTGGCAGGAGATGTCGGAATATGATTTCGAAACTGCAAAGGCTATGCTCGCTACCGGTCGGTATCTCTATGTTGGCTTTATGTGCTTTCAGTCAGTAGAAAAAATCCTCAAGGGGAAGTTTACGGAATTAAAACCTGATGAGGATCTTCCACAGATTCACAATCTTGTAAGGTTGGCAGAATTCGCTGATATTTATGATACGATGCCACAAAACTACAAACGATTTCTAAATGAAATGATGCCACTCAATATTGAAGCAAGGTATCCCAGAAAAAAGGATGAAGTCTTCAAGTCATTATCAAAAGAGAAGTGCGCAGAAATCATAAAGGGCACAGAGGATTTCCTTAAATGGATAAGAGAGAATTAGAAGAAAAACTGAATAGATACCTCGAAGCTGTGATTGGTTATATGACGCCAGTTACTATTATTCTCTATGGTTCACAGGCGAAAGGCACCGCAACGAATGATAGTGACATTGATATTGCCATCATCGTAGAAAAGATCAATGGTGATATCTTGCAGATCGAAGCTGATTTGTTTGGTTTGGGCGTTGAAATCGACAGCCGCATTGAACCTGTGTTATTCGCGGAGGGCGATGACCCGAGCGGTTTTCTTAAACACATTAAAAGCACCGGCAGAGTAATATACGAAAAAGCGAGTTAATATAAAATTCGGTAGAATGCAGTCGACGATTTGGACAGGGATTCAACTGTTCGGAATTTCCGGACAGTTCGACAAGTTTTTGCAGGAAGCGGACATAGAAGACTTGATCCACGAGATGGATTCTGAAAAGGAAAACCAATGCGCCTATCTAAATCAACCTACTGCGCGGGCATGCAGTGTCCGAAAAAGCTCTGGCTGAGCAAAAACATGCCGGAGACAATTTCTGCAGCGTGGACATCCTACTGAACAGGGGCGGCAGCGTCTCCATCGTCGAGGTGAAAAGCGCCACGGAGATCGCGGACATCTATCTCCATGACATGGCTTATCAATATCACGTGGTCGCTTCCTGCGGTTACAAGGTCGATTCTGTCTCGCTCCTGTACATCAACAATCAATATGAACGGCACGGGGAACTCGATCTCAAAGAATTATTTGTCCTGCAGGACTGTACGGACGAAGTCGTTCCGATGCTGCCTGAAATCGACGGGAACATTCGGGAAATCGCGGCGGTTGCCGAGGCAGAAGATGAATCGGAACTCGATATCGGCGCGCATTGCCTGAAACCTTATAAATGCGGATTCCACAGCTACTGCTTCAAACACATTCCGGCGCACAGCGTTTTCAATGTACACAGACTGCAAACCAAGAAGAAGTTTGAACTGTACAAACAAGACATCATCACGTTCGAACAGATTTTGGAGAACAACGTCAAGCTGAACCACGGTCAGATGCAGCAGGTCAAGGCGGTGCTGGACGACCTTCCGCCACAGATTGACAGAGAAGCCATCGGACGGTTTCTCGATCCGCTGACTTATCCGCTGTACTTTCTCGACTTCGAAACATTTCAGCAAGCCATACCGGAATACGATGGTGTGCGCCCGTATATGCAGATACCGTTTCAGTACTCACTGCACATTCTCGACCGTCAAGGTGGAAACTTGACACATGGAGAATTTCTCGCCGATGCCGGACGAGATCCGAGGCGATCCCGAACTTGATTATCATGCGCTGGAAGGCATCCACAACGGCTCAGAAGCGATGAATGCCTTTGCCACGCTCGGTGAAAAGTCGCCCGGGGAAGCCCTGCAAATCCGGCGGTCGCTGCTCGCGTACTGTAAGCTCGACACGCTCGCGATGGTGAAGATCCTCGAGAAACTCATAGAATTTTCGAACAGTTTAAGCTGCAAGGCTTGAACAAGATTAATTTATAATATACTCTAAGGAAAAGAAGCGGGTTCGAGCAATCCTCCTACCTGAATCACATGTTGCACGTAACGCATCAATATTTCGCAAGGAGGAGTACAATGGGTTTGTTCGGGAAGAAAAAGAATCAAGAGCCGGTTCAGCAAAGTCAACCGCCTCAACCAGTTCAACAAAATCCGCCGGTTCAGCAGGATTTTTCTGATATCGATTCGAATGAAAAGGCAGAAGAATTGGTGAGCAGCAATATCCTGAAACAGCTGTATATAGTGCCGGTGCGCTTCGGCGGTTCGGAAGACGCAACGAACTGGCTCTATGCGCCGCTTGCTGCCATTGAAGCGAAAGATCGTTACGATGACAAGGTCGAGCAGTGGGGGTTACAGGGGCAAATAAACGGCTACCGCGGCATTCCGGAATACAAAGGAACAAGCATCATTCCTTCAAAACTGACCATTCTTGTCAGTCTGGACAAGAAGATCGTTTCGATGGAAACAATCGATATTTGGTAAAATATAGAACAGTCTACCCTTTCAGGCACGCTTCATCGATGTCCTGTTTCTTTCGATCAGGACATCGATTTGCACAATCAGAATTCCTCCGCCTTTAGCTCCGACACGATTCCCACATAGGCGTCCAGCACGTTGAAACCCTTGTAGTCTTCGCGCTTCAGATCGATGATGTCCCCGTGCGAGATGCCGCGTTTGTGCTTCTCGTTGCGGAACACGCCCTTAAAGACGCCCCACTGCGCGGAACTCACGGAGACCAGCCCATCGTTTTCCTCGCCGAGTTTCCGGATAAAATGGTATGGGATCGAAAGCAGCGGATCGCTCGAGGATTTTTGCATGACGGACGTGTAGCTCTGGTAATACACGCCGGGCGCGTCCGGACAGTCCTCATTGAACTTCTTGCTCAAATCCGTGCGGAACTGCATGGTCGCCGTAAGAAAATCGGCGTGCTTATCCCCGTAGCGCGTGAATGTCCAGTTGAAAATCCTCGTCAGCAGCCGGTACGCCGGTGCCCATACTTTCGTTGCGCTATCCGCAAAGCGGCAGCCGTGATGCGGGGAATTCATCGTCGTGAGCGAAGCGACCTTGTCCGCCATACCGAGGGTCGTGATCGCGTAGCGCGCGTCGAGTCCGCCCTTGCTGTGTGCGATGATGTTCACCTTCTCCGCACCGGTTTCCGCCAAGATCTGTTCGATGCGCTCCTTGATGTCCGCGCCGTTTTGCTCGATCGTGCCAAAGGCTTCCTGATTGCCGTAATGGACGTCCGCGCCGAATCGCTTGAGATATCGCGGGATCCTTCCCCAATAGTTGTAAAAGCGCATATCCCGAAACGCGATGCCGTGCAGCATCAGAATCGGATATTTCGTCTGGCAGCGGTCGCTCTCTGTAATCGTCCGTTCCCACTGAAGCCGCTCGTAACCGTACAGATATTCCTGCTTGATGATCCGTGCCGTCAGGATCCACATGACCCAGCTTATGACGGGAATCCAGAGCGTTAGGAAGATGAGAATGCGCCTTAAAATGCCGAGACGCCTCGAACAGATGAATGCCCGCAGGATGCCGTTCAGGAATAGAATGACGCAGCAACCGAGCGAGTAAAAGATGTTCACGGTGAGGAGCACATCCGGCGTTCCGTGTTCATGAAGCGGGAAGAAGGAAACAGGTAGAAAGATCACCTGAAACGTAACGATGTAGATGTGGCAGTACAGGAGCGGTCTCGCGCCGGCAAGCGCCTTGAGCCGCGTCCCCGTCTTCCGCCCATCGAGCACCGGAAAGATATTCAGATGCAGCCAGATATAAAATGTCTCGACCAACAGTACACCGAGCAGCACATAACTCCCGCTTCCGAACCGCTCTATGATCAGCCACACAAGGAGCGGCAGGTTCACCGCAAAGGGAAGCCAGATTATCATCGGAACAGGTCCCGTGATACGAACCCACTTAAATATATCCATGATGACCAAAATCAGCAGCAGCGCCGCAGCAATAAGCAAAATCATAAGACACGACCTTTCATAAACAATTATACCACAATTACCCAGAGGCTCGTTTTGTTTGTGTATTGTTCCCCGACCCCACACAAGCAAAACGTCTTCTGTGTATCTGGCACCATAGTGTATAATAGTGAAAAGATCTGCCATCTTGTGCAATATCAATGACCAAACTGAAGTATGGATATCAAATTAAGAAATTATATAAACCATGAAAAAGGCAAAGCGAGATCTTGGAATGTCTGGATTACTTTTATCATAGACTTTCTTTTTTCTGCGCTGGCAATAGCGATGATCCTTGTTGAAGACGGCGAGATCGGTCTTCTGCTTTTATTGTCCATCGCAAATATCATCAGTCTGGGTCTATGCATTGCCGCCGGTCATTTTGAAAAAATGGAATCCGATGAGCCAATGTTATGCAATGCCGTGATCAGCTCCATTTCTCCGATATGCATATTGATCACAGGCTATGTATATTTTGGGACGATTTTTGAGATCAACATCCTGATCATCGTTTTTGGATACATCGTTTACCTCGTTTTCTGTCCTGCCAATATCATCTTCGTGAAAAGAAGCATTCATAAGGATCGGTACTCGATCATGCAGGGCGGCGCAACGTTAAAAGCTTTTGCGGCGCTTGCTTTCGGCGGCGCGGTGCTCGTGGAAATCCTAAGAATTTATTTGAGACATTTCGCCAATGCAGAGGATCCCGTAACGACATATATTTTGATGGTAATCTTTGTGTTTTTTACATATATGAATGTTTTTCGCGCACACCGTTATATGTGTTATTACTATATGAAGAAATACAGAGACATTCGACGCATTTGGGATGCTGCCGCACGCCGGGAGCAAGCAGAATATATGAGATATCGTTAAGGTAGGCGGGTTCGAGCATTCCTCTCTACAATCTCCCATCCGATTTGACAGCGCGTAAGCAGTTGATTATCGCACAAAGTCGTGCGATAATCTTCCAAGATCGTGCTTGAATTAACCATAGGAATATCAGTAGGTGAATAATTTTATGCAGTTATCAAAACTTGTATCCACATCCGCGCCCAACGTGCTCCAGACACTCGATGCAAAGCGCATTGAGATGAAACATGCCGGGCGTGAGGTCATCAATCTCTCGGCGGGTACACCCGATCTGCCGCCGCCGGAACATGTCCTGCGGGCAGTGAGCGAGGCAGCGCTGAATCCGGGCAATTACGCCTACACGCTTCTGGATTTCCCGGAATTACAGGATGCGGTTATGAGTTGGTATGACCGGCGTTACGGCGTAGAGATCGGACGTGATGAACTCCTGTCGGTCAACGGTTCACAGGAAGGCTTTACGCATATCTTCCACGTGCTGTGCGATCCCGGCGACGTCGTGATCATCCCGGATCCCGGCTATTCGATCTTCTCGTTCGGTCCAAGGCTTGCGGGTGCAGCGGTCTTCAAAGTACCGCTCAAACCCGAAAACAATTTCCTCATCGATTTTGACGATATTCCGGCAGAAGTCGCGCGAAAGGCACGCGTGATCATCGCGTCCTACCCCGCGAACCCGGTCGGCGCGGTTGCCACAGAAGCGTTCTATGAGCAACTGATCGCATTCGCAAAGAAAAACGACATCGTCGTAATCCATGACAACGCTTATTCGGAGTTTGTCCACGAGGGGCCGCTCGGCGGCAGCTTTCTCGCGATGCCGGGTGCAAAGGACGTGGGCATTGAATTCAACTCATTGTCCAAATCCTACAATCTATCGGGGCTGCGGGTCTCCTTCGTCCTCGGCAACAGAGAGATCATCGGTGCCTTTACAAAGCTACGGACGCAGATCGACTACGGTCTTTCGACGCTTGACCAGATCGCGGCGATCACAGCACTGAACGGACCACAGGATGCGGTTGCGCGCAACCGTGCCGCTTACCGGGAAAGGCGCAATATGTTTTGCACCGCTTTGCGCGAAGTCGGCTGGGATGTCCCGATGACG
Organism: Eubacteriales Family XIII. Incertae Sedis bacterium; assembly: GCA_031260885.1. GTDB lineage: Bacteria > Bacillota > Clostridia > Peptostreptococcales > Anaerovoracaceae > JAISKP01. The sequence continues at coordinate 4,415 of JAISKP010000178.1, read as the reverse complement.
CCCGCGACGATGTTCACATGGTTCCCGATTCCGGACGGTTATACGAGCGAAAGCTTCTGCATGACCCTTTTAGAGAAGACCGGCGTCGTCAGTGTGCCGGGCAGCGCATACGGGGCAAACGGCGGGGGCTGGGTGCGGTTCGCGTTGGTGCGCCCGCCGGAAGACCTGAAACGGGCGGCGGAACTGATCGGCGTAAGCGGAATGTTTGTTAAATAAATAACAAATTGGTATGTCCCCACCTCTATTGGTAGCGGCTCAGTTTTACCAAATCGGTGGAGGGTACAATCCCCCACCTCTTGTGCTAGGAGATTTAAATGCCGGAGACATCTATAAAATTAGAGGGCTTTACGGAGTCCGTGATCCGCATGATGACGCGGGTCGCAAACGAGTACGGCGCGATCAATCTTTCGCAGGGCTTTCCGGATTTCGATCCGCCTCCTGCGATTCTGGATGCACTTGCAAAGGCGGCTTACGAGGGCCCGCATCAATATGAGGTCACCTGGGGTTCGCAGTTGTTCCGCGAAAAACTTGCGGCGAAACAGACTCGCCTGATGGGGATTGAGATCGATCCGGACAAGAACATCGTTGTGACCTGCGGCAGCACGGAGGCCATGATGACCGCGATGCTGACGGTGTGCAATCCCGGCGATAAGGTCGTCGTTTTTTCACCGTTTTATGAAAACTACGGCGCCGATGCCATCCTGTCGGGTGCGGATCCGGTTTTCGTGCCGCTTGTGCCCCCGACGTTCACCTTCGACCCCGCAGTGCTGGAGGCGGCAATTGCAGGCGGAGCCTGTGGTGACCATGCCGGTGCTCTCACTGACAAAGCCGGGGCGAAGGCCCTCATCCTCTGCAACCCCAGCAACCCTTCGGGCAAGGTCTTTACAAAGGAAGAACTTGAGACAATCGCAGCGCTCGCGATCAAATACGATCTGTTTGTCATCACGGATGAGGTCTATGAACATATCGTCTACAAGCCTTACAAGCATATTTATATCGCTTCGCTGCCGGGGATGGCAGAACGAACGATTAGCTGCAGTTCCCTGTCGAAGACCTACTCGATCACGGGTTGGCGCCTCGGCTACGTGATCGCGTCCGAAGCCGTCATCAGCGGCGCAAAGAAAGTACACGATTTTCTGACGGTAGGCGCTCCCGCACCGCTTCAAAAAGCAGCCGTCACGGGACTTGAATTCGGCGATGACTATTATGAAAGTTTACTGGACGAATATACCCGAAAGAAAAACCTGTTCCTCGGCGGTCTCGATGAAGCCGGACTCACTTACTACGAACCACAGGGTGCGTATTATGTCCTCGTCGATATCGAAAACATCAATCCGTTTGAAACCGACGGCGAATATTGTCTGTGGCTCGCCAAAAACGTCGGTGTTGCGGCTGTGCCCGGATCCAGCTTTTTCAAGGAGGATGTGAATCGCTACATCCGGTTTCACTTTGCGAAAAAGGACGAGACGCTTCGCGCGGCGATTGAACGTTTAAGCGTACTCAAAAACGAAAAATATTCTTCAACATCATTCAAATAAGTTTAATTAATGGAGCCATGAGCATATGTAATGACTTTGGCCTATATAGTCGATTGACTTCCGCATGTCTCTCGACTATATTAATCAGTAGAATATGACCTACAAAATTTGTGAACATTTAAAAAAAATTGTGAAGTATGAGATCGGAGGAAAGCAAAATGAAGAAAACACTGAAGAAGATACTGCTCATTAGTTTGTCCGCAATCATCGTCCTTAGTTTCACCGCTTGCGGCAACGGTGCTACTTCGTCGGGCGGGGCGTCCGGAGGCACAGCTTCTTCCGCAGCGGCAGACGACACCATTTACAAGCTGACCTATGCTTCGGGAAATGGACCGGAAAACGGTGTATATCAGGATATCGAATCAGTGCTTCTGCAAAAGATTCGGGAAAAATCAAATGGTCGGATCGAGATAGAAGAACATATCGGCGGAACGCTGTTTAAGAGCGGAGATGCTTTTGAAGGAGCCCGTCAGGGTGCCGTTGACATTTCATTTGACATGGTTGGTCTGTATGCAGGTCAATTCCCGGTCACCACATTGCTGGAACAGAGTTGTGCGGGACCCGCAACGGCGAACGCAGCCTGCGCGCTCGTGAACGAATTCAAAGATACATATACAGCGGATCTGCCGGAATATGACGGCGTAGTACCCCTGATCATGATGAATGCCGGTCCGGCATGTCTCTTTGGCAATAAACCGATCAGAACCGTCGGAGATATCCGCGGTCAGCAGATCAGAACCAATGCGACGAACAGCGTGGTAATTGAGAAATTGGGCGGAACGCCTGTCATCATCGGCATGAACGAAGTCTACGATGCATTTTCAACAAATATGATCGACAGCGGATGGTTTGTTCCCGAAGCCATGTACGGTTTCTCGCTTTATGAAGTTTCAAACTATGCGACGGTCTGGCCCTACAACCAGTCGATCGTCATCTTCACGATGAATGAAGACAAGTTCAACAGCCTTCCGGCAGATCTTCAGCAGGTCATCAAGGATGCTGCAGCAGAAGTTTTCGATACGATCGTCATGGGATACTATGATTCAACATTTAATACTTTTCTTGATATGGCAAAAGAAAAGAATAGTAAATTTGAAGTGATCAATCTACCGCAGAGCGATCTTGATGCAATAACAGAATCCCTTTGGGTTCTCGTTGAAGAATATGCTGAATCAATCGAAGCCAGCGGCAACAACGGACTGGAAATGATGGCGTGGATGCAGGAAAGAGCAGCATACTACAACGAACAGTTCAGTTAAATTACAGTTAAAAGTGGGGCTGCCCTTTATAACGCTGTCATAAGTGTTAGAAAGGGGCAGCCTCTTTCTTTTCGGATCTGCTTGGTTTATCATGTTGGTATTGTTGATCATATTCTCACAGTTGGCAACATTCACCCCTGATCTTATGGACTGGTGAACGCAACGAATCGAAAGAAATGAAGGGAACGAAAATGGTAAACACAGTATTGGGACCTGTTGCAGCAGACAAACTCGGAAGAACGTTGATTCACGAGCACCTGATCTACGGTTTTCCCGGCTATCAGGGAGATGTCACGCTCGGAATTTCCAGAGATGAGGCGATGCGTATTTCGCTTGCAGGTATTCAAAAGGCAAAGGAAGAGGGCGTTGAAACGATCTTGGATGCGACGCTCAATGACATCGGACGAAATCCCGAGTTTCTGAAAGAGGTCTCCGAAAGAGCAGAAATCAATGTGATCTGCACGACAGGCTATTATTACGAAGCTGCCGGAGAGTCCGGTTATTTCAATTTCAGAAAGATGCAGGGGAAGGACATTACGGAAGAAATCTACGAGCTGTTCATGGCGGAGATTACTTCCGGGATCGCGAAAACCGGGATCAAACCCGGCGTCATCAAAGTATGCTCCGGCAACAATAACATCTCCGATTATGACCACGCGTTTTTCAAAGCCGCGGGTCGCGCTCAAAAGGAGACCGGCACGGTGATCATCACGCATGCGGAAAGAGGTACGCTTGGTCCGGAACAGCTCGAACTTCTCGTCGCGGAAGGTGCGGCTCCTGAAAAAGTCATGATCGGGCACATATCCGAAATCAACAGCATGGATGATTACATTAAAGTGGCAGGGAAAGGCGGATTCATCGCCTTTGACCGTTTTGTGGAGCCGTGCTTTATGGGTGCACCGTCGGATCTTGCGCAGGTGGAAAGCATAAAGGCGCTGATTGAAAAGGGTTACGGCGATAAAGTCCTCATGGCTCATGATGCGATCGTCAGCATGTTTGGCAGACGTCTGGAAATCGGCTCGACGCTGGTTCGGATCAGCGCGGAAATCATCCCGCTGATGCGCGAAATCGGCATCGCTCAGGCGGATATCGACAGAATCCAAATTGATAATGTAAACGCGCTCTTTTCATAGAGCGCACCCTCCTTATTAATAAGTATGTTTTATGACAGCATGAGTAAACCTTATTGAAAACGATTTCGATGGACGCTGGTATTCTTTTTGGATATCATTACCTATTGGAGGTTTCTTTCGTTAAGAAGCTATGAGGGTGAATCTATTGTCCATTGGAATTAGGAGGGAAGAGTAATGAAGAAAACGTTAAAGAAGATACTGCTCATCAGTTTGTCCGCGGTCATCGTCCTCAGTTTTACTGCCTGCGGCGACAGTGCGACTTCGTCGGGCGGAGCGTCCGGAGACACGGGAACAGCTTCTTCCACGGCAGCAGATGACACCGTTTACAAATTGACCTATGCTTCGGGTAACGGATCAGAAAACGGCGTATACCAGAATGTTGAAAAAGTATTTCTGGATAAGCTTCAGGCAAACGCAGACGGTCGTATCGAGATAGAAGAACATATCGGCGGAACGCTGTTTAAGAGCGGAGATGCTTTTGAAGG
>JAISKP010000174.1 GCA_031260885.1 Eubacteriales Family XIII. Incertae Sedis bacterium | reverse complement strand
AGTAAATGTCCATTTTTTGTTGGGGTGCCCGCTGTGTTGGTGTTGCCGCCCCTTCAGCCGATTTCTGAACTGTGATGTAAAGCAACACCCTACTCGTCTTTTTGCTCGTCGAGCTCGATGCCGATATCGTTTCCGATGATGCGCCCATAGGTGATCGAGGATCTTCCATAACGATCTCTGATCTCGTCCATCGTCCGCTCGAGACGTTCCGTCGCCGCGGCTTCTTCGGAACCGGAACCGAAATCCGTCCGGAGATCGGTTTCTCCGAGGAAGCTGATCTGCTCTGCCTCGTCCTCGGATGTGATGTTGATACCGGTTACCGTAATGAGTCGGATTGGGGTGCCGGCGTGCCAGGACGCGTGCATAAGCTGCAGCGCTGCAGCGCGAATGTTTTCTGTCAGATTTGTCGGGGCGGTCAGCTGCTGTTGCCGGGTAATGGTCTTAAACGCGGTATCTTTAATGTCGATCTTTACACCGCCGCATTTGAGTCCATATTTCCGAAGTCTTCCGGAGACCGTATCTGATAAGGACGTCAGCGCGGTGAGGATGTCATCCTCCGTTCGCAGATCTCTGCGGAACGTAATGCCGTTGCCGACGGACTTGATCTTTCTTCGTTCCGCAGCCGGGCGCACAGGCGAATCGTCATATCCATTCGCATAGTCGAAAATCATTCCGCCCTGTTTTCCGAATATTTTCTCAAGCGTCCCGCGGTCGGTGCATGCCAGGTCTCCGATTGTGCGGATGCCAAGCTCGTTTAGTTTTACAGCGGTGGCATTGCCGACGGAGAAGAGTTCACGCACGGGCAGTGGCCAAAGCAAATCTCTGTAATTTTCCGGGGTGATGACCGTGACGGCATCGGGCTTTTTATAGTCGCTGCCCATCTTCGCAAAGATTTTGTTGTAGGAAACGCCGATCGACTGCGTCAGACCCAGTTCGGATCGAATGGAATCCTTTATTTTATAAGCGATTTCTTCTCCGCTGCCGAAGAGTTTTTCACTTGCGGTCACGTCAAGCCATGACTCGTCGATGCTGAACGGCTCGATCAGATCCGTGAACTTGGCATAGATCCCGTTGATCCGTTTGAAGTAACGTTCATATTTGTCATGGTGGGCTTTTAAGAAAACCAGCTCCGGACATTTCTTCTTCGCCTGCCAGACCGTCTCTGCCGTGACAACGCCGAATTTTTTCGCCGTTTCGTTCTTCGCGAGGATGATGCCGTGCCGCGCGTCGGGGTCACCGCAGACCGCGACCGGTTTGCCCGCGAGGTCAGGTCTGTCAAGCAATTCTACGGACGCATAGAAGGAATTCATATCGCAGTGCAGAATCGTTTTAGATTTCTCTTTCATCGATCGTTTTATAATAAGTTTCTACAACGGAAATCGGCGTCAACTTTGACGCGATGATTTTGGGCGCTTCTTCTTCTTTGAAATTCAGTTTGCCGCGCACGACCACCACGTTGTCTTCCTCGATACAAGCCATGCTCTTTGAGTAGCAATCGCTGAATACGATGACTTCGATCGCGCCGAAGAGGTCTTCGACTTGGATAAAAGCCATCATCTCATTCTTCTTTGTGAGCAGCGTCCGCACGCGCGTGATAACGCCGGCGATGCAGGCGGGCATATTGTCTCGAACATCCGGATAATCTTCGCTGTGAATGAGTTTCTCTGTCGTGGTATAGGTCTTTTCGCTCTGTGCCAGACGTCCGATCACCGTCATGCTTTCGTCAAGCGGATGACCTGACACGTAAATTCCGATCAGTTCCTTCTCCCAGTTTAGCTTTTGCTGTTTGGGCATATCGGGAACATCCGGTAGCGGAACATTGATATCTGCCGCCTGCATGACGTTTGCATTAAGATCGAAAAAAGATGTCTGTTCCGCATTGACATTCTTTTTGCCGTCCCGGATGCGATCCAGCATAATCTCATATACCGCAAGGTGCCGCGCCCTGTTCGGTTCAAACCGATCAAAAGCGCCCGCCTTGATCAGGCTTTCCACCGCTTTTTTATTTACATTTTCGAGATCCACACTCTTCAAAAAACTCAGCAGACTGTCCATTTTTCCGTCGGTCTCACGTGCGGCGATGATTGCATCCGCAGCGCTGCCGACATTCTTGATGCCCTGCAACCCGAACCGGATTTTTCCATCCCGAGCACTGAAATAGCGTTCGCTCTCAAGAACATCGGGCGGCAACACTTCGATGCCCATATCCCGGCTGTTTTTGATGTACTTTGCAATCTGAGAACCGTCCCCGCTCATAAAACTCGTCATAAGCGAGGCCATGAATTCCAAGGGGTAATAGGTCTTCAACCATGCGGTCTGATACGTGATCACCGCATAAGCCGCGCTGTGGCTTTTGTTGAAGGCATAGGCAGCAAAGCTGACCATTTGGTCGAAGATTTCATTCGCCTTTTGTTCCGGAATGCCGTTTCTTATGCAGCCCTGTATGCGCACCGTTCCATCCTCGTCCGTGAGACCGTGAACAAAATTCTGTCGTTCACGCAGCATCACATCTTCCTTCTTCTTGCTCATGGCGCGCCGCACTTCATCGCTTTTCCCATAGGTGTAGCCGGCGAGATCGCGCACGATCTGCATGACCTGTTCCTGATAGATGATGACGCCGTAGGTGACGTCTAAAATAGGCGCAAGCGCTTGATGCGTATATTTGATCTTTGCAGGATTTTTCTTGTTGCGCAGATAGTCCGGAATGAAATCCATCGGCCCAGGACGATACAGCGCCACGCCCGCAACGATATCTTCAAAGTCATTTGGGCGAAGACGTTTGAAAAAATCCGTCATACCGCTGCTTTCGAGTTGAAACACCCCATCCGTATTGCCGTTACCGATCAGTTCGAAGACTTTCGGATCGTCGTACTCGAGTTTTGAAAAGTCCAGTTCAATGCCGTGATTTTGTTTGATCAGATCGAGCGCGTCACGGATGACCGTGAGATTGCGCAGACCGAGGAAATCCATCTTCAGCAAGCCGAGTTCTTCAACCGTCGTCATCGTAAACTGCGTCGAAACGCCTTTATCCGACACATAGAGCGGCACGTATTCGTCGAGCGGCTGACCGGCGATGACGACGCCCGCCGCATGGGTTCCCGCGTTGCGCGCGAGACCTTCCAGTTCCTGCGCGATGGTGAGAAGTTCTCTGATGCGCTCTTCTTCATTCATGGTTTTTTTCAGTTCGGGCGATTTTCTTATCGCATCGCTCAACGTGATATTGAGTTCGTTCGGAATCATCTTTGCAATCCTGTCGACATCGCCGTATGACATGCCGAGCGCCCGACCCACGTCGCGGATCGCTTGTTTGGCCTTGAGCCTTCCGAATGTGATGATCTGAGAAACGTTGTCCGCACCGTATTTTTCAGTTACATATTTTATGACCTCACCGCGGCGTTCAATGCAGAAGTCGATATCGAAATCGGGCATACTTACGCGATCCGGATTGAGAAACCGCTCGAAGATGAGTCTGTTTTTGATCGGATCAATGTCCGTAATCTTCAGTGTGTAAGCTACGATACTGCCCGCACCGCTACCGCGCCCGGGACCTACGGCAATGTGATTTTGCTTTGCGTAATTGATGAAATCCCATACGATGAGAAAATACTCAAGGAAACCCATACTTTCGATGATGGACAGTTCGTACTCGATGCGCTCCCGATGTTGTTCCGCATCGTCTCCGTATCGTTCCTTCAGTCCTTCTTCGCATAAATTCCGGAGGTAGGATGCGTTGTCCTGACCGTTCGGCGCGTGAAAGTCCGGTAGATGATATTCGCCGAAGGTGAAGGAGACATCGCACCGCGCTGCAATCTTATGCGTATTTTCGATCGCGTCCGGAAAGTCCTTAAAGATTTTCTGCATCTCCTTTTCACTCTTTAAGTAAAACTGGTCGTTTGCGAACCGCATACGATTTTGGTCGTCGCGCGTGGAGAGCGTCTGGATGCAAAGCAGGATGTCTTGCGCGACAGCATTTTCTTTTTTAACGTAATGCACGTCGTTGGTCGCCACAAACGGGATGCCGGTCTCCTCATGAATCCGCACGAGACCGGGCAAGATCTTTTTCTCCTCTTCGAGTCCCTGATCCTGAAGTTCAAGGAAGAAATTGTTCTCGCCGAAAATCTCCCGAAATTCCAGCGCTTCTTTCTTTGCCCTTTCGTAGTCGTCGTTCAGTAAATGACGCTGCACATCGCCTGCGAGACAGGCAGACAACGCGATGAGCCCTTCGCTGTGCTTCCGAATGAGTTCTTTGTCGGCGCGAGGCTTGTAATAAAAACCTTTTTTGTAGGCCGCCGAAACGATCTTCATGAGGTTTTTGTAACCGGTGTTGTTTTCAGCGAGCAGAACCAAGTGCCCCTGATATCTGTCTTTATCGGGGTCATTGTCCTCCATGCAGCGTGCGGCCGTATAGATCTCGCAGCCGATGACAGGGTGGATATCTGCGTCCTTTGCCGCTTTGTAGAAATCGATGACGCCAAACATGTTGCCGTGATCGGTGATGGCGAGGCTGTCCATACCGAGCTTTTTAGCTTCGGAGACAAGGTCTTTGATGCGCGCGGCACCGTCGAGCAGACTGTATTCCGTGTGAACGTGCAGATGTGTAAAACTCATGTTTTCGTTGGTTCCGTTGGTGCATTTGATTCCGTTATTGTAATTGATTCCGTTGTTGTAATTGATTCCGTTGCCTTGTCCGCCTCCGTCGCCACAGTACATTTCGCAACTTCCGTCGATGCCGAAGCGGTCTGCGCCTTTTTTGCCGCTTTTGCCGCCAACCGATCCTCAGAACTCTCTTTCAGGAGACTGTAGATAACGGAAAACAGCGGAACACCGACGATGATACCAAATATACCGCCGACACTACCACCGACAATGACCGCAAGAAGCACCCACATGCCGGGCAGACCGATGGATTTACCGATGATCTTCGGGTAAATAATATGATTGTCAAGCTGCTGCAGAAGCAGAATGAAGATGATGAACACGAGGGATTTCACCGGACTGACGGTCAGGAGCAGCAGTGCACCGACGATCGTACCGATCCACGCGCCGAGCACCGGAATCAGTGCCGTGATGCCGATGAGCACGCCGAGCATGACCGCATAGGCGGGATGAATGATCAGCGATCCAAGCGCCGTAAGCACCCCGATACACACGGCCTCGATGCACTGTCCCGCAACAAAGTGTTCAAACAGTCTACGTGTGAGCCGCGCAACTTTCAGGATATAATTCGTCCGCTTCTCGGGTAGATATGCGCCGAGAAGCATGTTCACCTGCCGTCCAAGGCGTTCCTTCGTAAGCAGCACATAGAGTGCAAAAACAAATCCGAGTACCGCATTGGCAACCGCACTGAACACACCTGCTGCGACACCGGCAGCATTCTTCGCGATCACAGATCCCGTGCCATTTATGAAATCGATGAACTTGTCAATGGTCTGATCTAGGTCTTTGCCAAAGAAATTCTTGACCTCTTCCGTCAGTCCGAGCGTTTTGAGCAACTCGGCACCCCACTCCTGCACGGCTTTCGCATAAGCGGGCGCGTGCGAGATCAGCGAGGAAATCGTATCACGGAGTGTCGGAATGATCATCACGAGGACAAATACGAGAATCCCGGCAACAACAATCAACGAGAGGATCAGACTGATGGGTCTGCGGATCTTCAGCGTGAGCCGGTGGAATAATTTGTTTTCAATGAACTTCATCAGGACGTTCAGGATGAACGCCATACAGAGTCCGACAATCAGCGGCATGAGAAGCCCTATGACGTAGGAAATTGCATCGAGTGCCGCCTCGAAATTGAGCACAATCAATAAAAACAGCATCGCGACCGCGAGCAGTAGAATGATTTTTTTAATTGAGAAATCTTTCATATTCACCTTATTATTGTAACATAAACGTACGTTCTAAAGTGCGTTTTAAGAAAAATACATTTTGTCATATTTACAGCGTCCAATCCGGCGTGAAGCCGTTCGCCGTCAGAAACTCGTTTGCTTTGTTGAAGTGCCCGTTGCCGAAGAAGCCGTTATGCGCCGAGAGCGGACTCGGGTGTGGCGATTCCAGGATCAGGTGCGCGGGATTGTCGATCAACGCTTTTTTCGAGCGGGCGTTTGCGCCCCAGAGCATGAAGACCATCGGCGATTCGCGTTCATTCAAAAGCGTGATGATGCGGTCGGTCAGAATCTCCCAACCCTTGCCCTTGTGGCTGTTTGCCACGCCGCCGCGTACGGTGAGCGCGGTATTGAGCAGCAGGACGCCGCGCTGCGCCCACGGCAGCAAATAGCCGTCCTTCGGCGGAACAAATCCGGTCTCGGCAGCCAGTTCCTTGAAGATGTTCACGAGGGACGGCGGTTTTTCGATACCCTTGTTTACGGAGAAGCAGAGCCCGTGCGCCTGCCCGGGACCGTGGTACGGATCCTGCCCGAGGATCACGATGCGAACGTCCGCATAGGCCGTGTAACGCAGCGCATTGAAGATGTCGTGCATGGGCGGATAGACCGTCTGTGTCCCATATTCCTGCTTCAGAAAAGCGCGAAGTTTCAGATAGTAGTCCTTTTTGAATTCGTCCGCGAGCATCGCGTCCCAATCATTGCCGATATTGACCATATACCGCACCTTTCATCTATTATGCAGGCGTGTGAAATTCTTTCACACTTTAGTTTCGGAGACTCTGTAGCGGGGCAGGGATCCTGCCGCCGCGCGCGATGAGTTTTGACGGCAGTTTCTTGTTGATCTCCATGACGGGACCCCGTCCGAGCAGTCCGCCGAATTCCAGTTCCTCGCCGACCTTTTTGCCGATCGCCGGAATCACCCTGACTGCGGTTGTCTTGCCGTTGATCATGCCGATCGCCGCTTCATCCGCGATGAGACCCGAGATGACGTCCGCGTGCGTATCGCCCGGGAGAATGACCATATCGAGCCCGACCGAGCAGACCGCCGTCATCGCCTCGAGCTTTTCAAGCGTGAGCGAACCGCTGCGCACGGCATCGATCATGCCCGCGTCCTCGGAGACCGGAATGAACGCGCCCGACAGACCGCCGACGCTTGAGGACGCCATGACGCCGCCCTTCTTGACCGCATCGTTCAGCATCGCGAGTGCCGCGGTTGTGCCGCAGGCACCCGTCTGTTCCAGACCGATTTCTTCCAATATATAAGCGACGCTGTCACCAATGGCCGGCGTCGGTGCAAGCGACAGGTCGACGATGCCGAACGGGACGTCGAGCATCGCCGAAGCCTCGGAACCGACGAGTTGTCCCATGCGCGTGATCTTGAACGCCGTCTTCTTGATGATCTCCGCAACCTCTGTGAGGTCGGCTTTGTCAGACGCCTTTTCGAGCGCCGCGCGCACGACGCCCGGTCCCGAGACGCCGACGTTGATGACGAGGTCAGGTTCACCCGTGCCATGAAAGGCGCCCGCCATGAACGGATTGTCTTCAACCGCATTGCAGAACACGACGAGCTTCGCAGCGCCGATACACTGCCGATCCGCCGTGCGACGCGCCGTTTCGAGGACGGTCTTGCCCATCAGCGCGACGGCGTCCATGTTGATGCCGGATTTTGTCGAACCGATGTTGACGGAGGAACAGACGTGATCCGTGCGGTCAAGCGCCTCAGGAATCGCTGCGATGAGTTCTCTGTCTCCGGGGGAAAATCCCTTGTGGACGAGTGCGGAAAATCCGCCGAGAAAGTTGATGCCGACCGTGCCTGCTGCCTGCTCCAGTTCAAGGGCATAACGGACGGGATCACCGCCGGATGCGCCCGCGAGCACCGCAATCGGCGTCACGGAGATGCGTTTGTTGATGATGGGAATTCCATACTTTTTTTCTATTTTTTCACAGACCGCTACGAGCTGTCCGGCGCTTCGGGTGATCTTGTCATACACTTTTTTACAGGATTTTTCGATGTCGCCGTCCGCACAGTCGAGCAGCGAAATCCCCATTGTCACGGTGCGGATATCCAGACTCTCGTCCTGAATCATCGTGATCGTTTCCATTATATCTGCCATGTTCAGCATGTTATGATTCTCCCGTCCGCGCTCAGATTCGATGCATCGAATTGAAAATATCCTCGTGCATCACGTGGATCGTCATGCCCGCGACGTTTTTCTTTAGGTTTTCCTCAAGTTGCGTGAGGTCCGTCGTCAGATTGTCGATCTCGACCAGCATGACCATCGCGAAATATTCCTGAAGCACCGACTGCGTGACCTCGATGACATTTGCATTTGCTTCAGCGCAGGTCGTACTGACCTTTGCCAAGATACCGACCATATCCTTCCCGATTACGGTAATCACCGCTTTCATAGCATTCCTCGCTTTCCGATTGTCTGCCTCCGGTTGTCTGTAGGCAAACACAATCTTTCAAAATTATTGCATAGTGCGCCGCAAGAATCAACCTGCGCTTGTCTTCCCTACTATAGAATGGTAAAATAGAAAAATATATTTTGGAGGTATTTACGATGAGTCATTGGGGAAATTTATCTTCGACGCAGCTCAAGCAGCTGCTTTCGGATGAAGAATCAAAATATGAAGCATTCAAGACGCGCGGACTGACGTTGGATCTTTCGAGAGGCAAACCGTCTCCGGATGTGTTGGATCTGTCTGACGGATTGCTTGGGGCGCTCGACACAAAGTTGGCAAGCGACGATACGGATATCCGCAATTACGGAATGCCCTATGGATTGCCGGAATGCAAGAAACTGTTCTCGGATCTCCTCGGAATTCCGACGGAAAAGATTACAATCGGAGGGAACAGCAGCTTGGCGCTGATGTATGGCGTCTTTACAAATCTCTATCTTTTCGGTGCGCCGGGCGGCGTTCCTTGGAGCCGGTGTGAGAAAGTGAAAATTCTGTGCCCATGCCCGGGTTATGACCGTCACTTCACGCTCACAGACGATTTCGGTGCGGAGATGATCACCGTTCCGATGACGGATAACGGACCTGATATGGACATCGTTGAAAAGCTTGCCGCGACAGATGCATCAGTCAAGGGCATCTGGTGCGTCCCGCTCTATTCGAATCCGGGTGGCGTCGTTTACAGCGAAGAAACAGCGCAGCGCTTGGCCTCCATGAAAACCGCAGCACCTGATTTCCGCATCTTCTGGGACAACGCCTACGGCGTCCACCATCTCTTTGAAGAGCATACGACGCCCGATATTCTTGCGCTTACGGAATCGGCGGGGCACCCCGAAAGAGCATTCTATTTCTTCTCGACTTCCAAGATCAACTACCCCAGCGGCGGGCTTAGTTTTGTCGCATCAGGTTCGGAAAATGTCGAGCAGCTGCGACTGCATCTCGGCAAGCAGACGATCGGATATGATAAGATCATTCAACTTCGGACGGTGAAGTTCTTCGGCGGCGATGCTGAATCGATCCGTGCGCACATGAAGAAAATTGCACACATTCTGCGTCCGAAGTTTGAACTTGTGCTTTCCGCATTGGATCGTGAATTTTCAGACACGGAGTTGCTTACATGGACACCGCCCAAAGGAGGCTATTTTGTTTCCGTGAATACACGCCCCGGTTGTGCGAAACGGGTCGTTGCGCTTGCAAAGGACGCAGGCGCGATCCTCACAGACGCAGGTGCGACCTATCCATACGGAGCAGATCCGGAAGATGCAAACATCCGCATCGCACCCACATACCCGACGCTTGATGAACTCGCGCAGATGATGGAACTGTTCACGATCTGCGTCCGCATCGCTTCGATTGAGAAATTGCTCAAGGAAAACGCGTGAAAGAATGCGCGGGAGGAATTGAATTCCTCCCGCATTTTTGATATGCTGTTTCAGGACATGCGGATGACGTGCGGATGTAGTTCAATGGCATATAGATCTTCAATATTTGTGAAACAAATATTAGAAGCATCTCAATGCCACAACAATG
>JAISKP010000108.1 GCA_031260885.1 Eubacteriales Family XIII. Incertae Sedis bacterium | reverse complement strand
AAGGTCGGCGATACGATCGAATACAGCCTTATCGCGGCGAACGACGCGACGGCGAAGTCCACTTGGGCGGATGTGGTCGTTACCGATCCCATCGATACGGTGAATCTTGATGCGACAGGGATTATCGCCGGTGTGAAGATCAACGGATACACAGCGTCGGATTCCGAATGGATCGGTGCTGGCTGGGATGTACAGTTCACGCCGGATTCGCCATCCGTTGGCGAGGGCACACTGACCGTGCATGTCGGCGATCTTACGAACGGTCAGCATGTGGTCATCACTTTCAGCGTAACGATCAAAGACGCTGCCGCCGGCACAACAATCACGAATACGGCCAGTGCAAAGACAGACGGCGGTCCGGGAGACCCGGATGATCCGGACGTTAACATCAATGGCCCGGGCGGTGTCGACGAGGCGAATCCTGTGAAAGTATTCACAAAGTCGTCCGCGAAGACGGCAGGTATGCTGATTGCCTCCGGTCCGGACGCCGGACAACTGGATCCGAACATCTATCCGGGAGATACGATTGAGTACACACTGACGATCGCGAATCTGCAGGATCAGAAATCCACGTGGAAAGACGTGGTCATTGAAGATGATCTGTTCCTCGGCGGCAATGACGTATTCGTGCTTCCGAATCCGGCGGCGGTCACGATCGCCTACGACGGCGGAACTGCACAGGCTGATTTCGGGGCATTTGTGACCGGAAACGGCGTTCTCACGATTCCGGTCGGAGACCTCGTCGATACGGTGCGCGCCCCCGGTGCGGACAACGGCAGCGCGGTCATCACCTTCACGGTGATCGTGAAGCCCGCCGCAGTCGGACAGACGCTGCAAAACGTTGCCGTTACAAGGGACGGGCAGATCGCAACGGACGGCGTCAGCGGATTTAAAGTTCAGATTCCGTCCCCGGTTCCTTCACTGACAAAATCGGTTGCGAATGTGACGGCATTTGAGGAATGGGAACTCGAAAAACAGACGGATCCGAGTGCGATCCGGCGTACGACGAACAGGGTCGGCGACGTCTTGGAATACACGGTCGAAGCAAGCAACATATCTGCATACTATTCGGTTTGGGAAAATGTTTCGGTCGTAGATGCGCTCGATCAAGCCTTCGGTGTCGCGCAGACAGATGCCAGTGTGAAAGTCAACGGTGTTGAACCATCCGTCGTCGGCGCAACAAAGAGCATGAGCGGTACGGGCGGTCATACCCTGACCGTAAATGTCGGTAATATCAACAACGGCGATACCGTGATCGTGACCTTTACGGTTGTGATCGGAAGCGATGCCGCAGGGCGGACGATTTCAAACATCGCTGTCGCAAACGGAGAAAGTATCATTGGTGGGGGAACGCAGGTTGGTCCTCGCGTGTCTTACGATGCGAACGGCGGAACAGGTTCCGTTCCGGGCGCGACCCTGCATGATTATGGAGATTTGATCACGCCGAGCGGCAGACCCACAGATTTGAACCGGGATGGGCACACCTTCTCAGGGTGGGCGCTTACGGCGAACGGGACACCGATCGCAGACTTTATCATCTCAAAAAATACGACGCTTTATGCGGTATGGTCGCAGAATCCACCACCTCCACCTCCGCCTCCGCCACCACCACCGCCACCACCACCACCGAAACCGCCCGTGGTTGTGACGCCGCCTGCAATCACGCCGCCGGTCGTAACGCCTCCGGCAATCACGACACCACCGGTGATCACACCGCCGCCGACCGATCCGATCATTCTGGAGCCGGAAGTTCCCGAAGAAGCGGAGATCCCGATGGTAAGTCTCTTTGGGCTTAAGATACCGCTCTATGCTGCTGCAAACGAGGGCGGCTGGTCCCTGCTGGATCTGGTTCTGATGCTCGTATCGATCCTGGTCGCGGTCGCTGTAATCCTGTCGTATCTGGCACGCCGGAATTCCGGGCTGCGCAATGACGGGGATGTCTTCTATGCGGATCAGCAGAGCGAACGTCGGCGCAAAAAGCTGATGCTGCGGGTCATTATTTGTGCAATTGCCGCTACGCAGTTAATTCTGTTCTTGCTAACAGAGGATGTGACGCGTAAGATGGTATTGTTAGATGTTTGGACAATCGTTCATGTCCTCCTGTTGATCGGAATCATTGTGCTGTCCATAATCACACACTTCGGCACAAGTACGAAAGAACAACAGTATGCCGATGCAGTCTAAATTGGTAGCGTAAAAGGAGTAATAATGAAAGTTCGAAATAGAATCATCCTGTTGGTGGCAATCATCGTGATCGGTGTAGCCTTTGTGATCGGTGTCAGGTACTTTTCAACTTCGAAAGAAGCACCGGTGCCGCCTACGGGATCCGAACAGACGCAGGACGAAACGGTCTATTCTAACACTACAAGTACCACGGTCGAACCCCTTGATCCTGAGGACGAGGACGCCGACCAATAAGTGCCGAACACATCGAAAGAGAGGTATGTCAAATGGAAGAGTCCAAAAAGAGTAAATTAAAGATCATTCTGACGATCACGGGTGCATGTACCATCCTTGCAGGACTCGCTGCAGGTGGTTTTATCGTTTACAATAAGCTGAAACAATCCGGTCTGATCTCGAGGGATGAGGATTAAAGGCAGATCACAAGGCTTTTTCGCGAATCGGCTTCCGAACTGCACACATTTTCTTTGTGCAGGCGGTGCAGCGCAGTTTTTTATTCGAGATGTTCCAGAAATATTCCGGATGCCGTAGCCATGCGATCTCGCCTTCGACCAAGCCCGAAAGTGCGACGATTGCGAGACTCCATGAGAAGAAACTCGGTATGATGAGCAGCGGCGATATGATCAGAAGGGAATTCCAGTTGTATATCCGACATACGTGGCAGCAGCGGTTTTTCATGAAAAGTACCTGAAAAGGGCAAAAAAAGATTTCAAAGACCATGTCCAGCGCAAAGAGAAAAACAGCATAGATCACCAGCGCGCGCTCGTGAATGGAACCGGTCAGATAGAGGATATAAAACGGGATCACGCAGACCGCTCCGGCGGCAACGACGCGAAGCATCCCTGCATTGCGGTTTTTCACATACTTTTTCAAAAGATCTTTGCTGTAACCCGGCGCAACGTCGTTGTACCGTGCGAAGATCTTTTTTCCTGCCATCATCGTTTGTCCTGTTGGAAACAGTCGTTTGATAAAGAGCAGCATCCAGAACAGCCAAAGCAGGTGCAGCGGGCTGAACCGTGCAAAAAACGGCTGCGGGAAGGCAATCGCCTGCGGTAGTATGCGTGCCGGAACGATGATCAGAATCAACAGCAAAGTGCGCAGACCGAGCACAATATACTTCTCTTTAAGCGTTTTTTCCATGTACTGATTATCGTTTAGCGGCGCAGCGATGTCAAACAGTTCAGGGATAGGCTGAACGATCATTCCGGAGATAATAGTTGGCGTACGCATTGCGGGCGGGGTCGCGAACAGGTACAATGTGATGTACGTTAAAGTCATACGTAAGAGCGAGGCAAGAAATGGCGAAATTATCCGACAGCATGATGATCCGCGGCAACCTGATCAAAAACAGGATTGCGATGCTGCCCGTTGTAACCTTTTCGTTTCACGGCGACGGAAACGATTATTTCGGGCGGCAGCATGTCGAACACTATACGAAAATTGCCGCCGGCGGAGCAGGTATTGTCTGCGTGCAGGGAACAAGCGCGCTCGGTGCAAAGAAAAGAGAAGGGCAACTCACACCGGGCAGCTGTGAGACGCTGCGCGAAATTGCAAAGATCATAAAGTCTTATGGCGCAGCCGCGATGATTCAGCTGTCGTGGGGCGGTGATCCGGTCACCGATCTGAATGCCCTTACAACGAATGAATTTGCCGAAAAGCAGAACGAACTGCTGGTCGGTGCGCTCCTGATGCATGAACTGGGGTTTGACGGCGTCGAATTCCATTTTGGGCATACGTTTCTGCTCTGTAAGACGATCGATGCGGTGCAGAACAGGCGCGCAGATCGTTTCGGCGGCAGCCCTGAAAAGCGCGTGAGCGTTCTGACGGATATTCTACCGTATATTCGGGCGCATACACCGGAAACATTCTTTGTCGCCGTCCGTATGGGCGCCTTTTATCCGAATCTTGAGGACGGCATCGCCGCCGCGCAGGCATTTGAAGCTGCCGGCGTCGATCTCTTCGATATTACATTCGGCATGGAACGTCCTAAGGAACCTGCGCCGGAGTCCTTTCCGCTCAGTGCACTGGCATATTCCGGATACCTGATCAGGCAGCATGTACGCGTTCCCGTGGTCGGCGTCGGCGGCTTGGACACCGCCGAAAAAGCCGAAAGTCTGATAGAAAACGAATATGCGGATATTGCGGGTGCCGCGAAGGCGCACCTTGCGGATTATGATTTCGCAAATAAAATCCTGTCCGGCAATCCGCTACAGGTCTGTATGCACTGTTCAAAATGTTTCTGGTATACGGATCACACCCGTTGTCCGTCACACAAAAAGGAAACTCTGTTGTAAAATAATATGTGATAAGGAGGCATCGTATGTCTAACAATAATGAAAACACAAAGAAAAAGAAAAGGGCACCGCTGATTGTCAGAATCCTGATCACCCTCATTTTAGCGGTCGTCGTCGTCATCGCCGCACTGTATATCGCGGTCTGGCTGCTTCCGGAGTTTGACACGCTCGGAGAGTTGATCACATATATTAAGGCAAATCTTTCAAGCTTTTCCGCGAATTAAGTCGCAGAAATTTAGGATCAACCGTGCAGCAGCGGCAAAATCTCCGAATGCCAATACGAGAATTTCGCTGTTTTCGTCATATAAATCGGGTTTGTCACCGACGATTCCGATCAGGAGTTCCGGATCGCTTTCCGGTAACCCGCCGCCGCGCAGCATTTCGATGCGGGGATAGACGGATTGCTTATAGCCTTCCAAAATGATGAGATCCGCATCCTGAAAATAAGGGATCAACGTCGGAACATCGTTTTTTCCCCGTTTGACGAGGGCAAATTGCTGATCGTCGGTGATGATCGTACCGACTGCCCCGACGTGATAAAACCGATAGGTATCCGTACCCGGAACGTCAGGATCGAGTTCGTGACCATGGTGTTTGATCACTGCCGTGCGAATTCCTGCGTCTGCAAGAAGCGGAATGACGCCCTCGATGAGCGTTGTCTTGCCGGTGTTCTTTGTACCGCATACCGCGATGACAATGGGATCGATCTTTTCAATTTGTTTTGATTCGGTATTCATTCAAAAATTATACCATTGAATTGCTGAATTTCCGCCGAATATTGAAGTATGTTCAAAATTTGTGTACTTAGTTAACAAATTGTGGACATTAATCATCAGATGGCGTATAATAACAGAAAATAACGTATAATGAGTAGAGACCATACTGTGTAACAGTGCGATCGAACCGATCTTTATTTCATAAAAAGCACCAATTCTTCGGTGCGTTCATAGAAAGGATATAATATGGATAAATCTGCTTTAATGAAACTATCCTATGGACTCTACGTCCTCGGTGTAAAGAACGGCGATGGATTCGGTGGCTGTATTGTCGATGCGGTCGCACAGATCTCGCAATCCGACCCGCCGAATGTCGTACTTGGAAGCAATCTCAGAAATTATTCAAATGAACTGATCAAAAAAACGGGCGTATTTACGCTTTCGATTCTCGGCGTAGACGTCGATCCGTTTGTGATTGCAAATTTTGGTTTTCAGTCTGCGAGAAATGAAAGCGTCGATAAGTGGGCGCATGTCCCGCACTTCGAGAAAGACGGGCTGCTGTACTTAGAGGGTGCGGTTTCTTATCTCAGGCTCAAGGTGAAGGAACAACAGGAACTCGGTAGTCATACCCTGTTTCTATGTGAGACGAAGGACGCCTGGCTTGGAGAATCCATCGTAAAACCGTTGATATACGGCGATTACCAGGCGGACATGAAGGACGCGACAATGGCAGCATTTAAAGCTTTCCAGGAGAAAAATCAAAAATGAATGAAGAAAAAGGAAAATGGATATCGCTGATATCGGGTTGTGTTATTCTGCTGTTGCTTGGTCTGATCTATGCGTGGTCTGTTTTTAGAGGACCGCTTGTGGAGATCTTTACGGAATGGACGCGAACAGAGATATCCCTGACCTTTACGATCTCTATCGTGATGTTTTGCTGCGGCGGTCTGATCAGCGGAAAACTCATGCAGTACTTAAAGGTCAGAAGTGTCGTTCGGATTTCCGCAGGTTTTCTTTTTATCGGATTTTGCCTGCTCTCGCTGTTGCTTGATGAAAAATCACCGGATCTGAGTCGGATTTTCCTCTATATCTTTTATGGTGTCTTTTGCGGGCTCGGCGTCGGACTTTCCTATAATTCAATCATTACAGGCGTTACGCGGCACTTCCCGGGTAAAACCGGCAGAATCTCAGGGATTTTACTGATGTGCTTTGGTGTCGGCGGACTCATCTTGGGCAGTTTCGTGACCTTTATGTATAAGCAGATCGGTATCATACCGACTTTTGCGGCATGCGGCATCCTGATTGTCATTATCATGGCCGTGTGTTCATTTTTCCTCAAAGATCCGCCACCGTCAGATCGCTCTACTGCGGACGCGTCGCGCAGTGACAAAGATGAGGGTGTTGACAATAATAATATTATCGCAACCGAACTCCCCGATCGCGTAAACTACACACTGGCACAAACGCTGAAAACCGCAACCTTTTGGTTTTTCTGTATTTGGTTGATCGCCTTAGGCGTCTGCGGACTCATGATCATCAACAGCGCAGCGGTGATCGCCGTAACCTTTGGCGCACCGGAGATCATGGGACTCATCGTTTCGGTGTTCAACGGCGGCGGTCGTGTCGTGATCGGATTTGTGCTTGATAAAC
>JAISKP010000096.1 GCA_031260885.1 Eubacteriales Family XIII. Incertae Sedis bacterium | reverse complement strand
TTGCCAATCTCAGGCTTGCTGCAATTTGGACCTCGATTGCGTACGTATAGTACGCGCACTTCGGTCAAAATTGCGCGCACCTGACCTTGACAAAAAATCCTGCGCAATTAAATACACTTAAAAATAGAAATCGGTCAAAATTGCGCGCACCTGACTTTGACAAAAAATCCTGCGCAATTAAATACACTTAAAAATAGAAAGCGGGGCTCCGGCTCCGTTTTTTAGTGGAGTGCATCAGGTGGAGAGATGGTATATGGTATAATGAAATAATAAGAGCCGTTTTATTGATTTGAGGGAAGTGAAAATGAGTGAAAAAATTTACGATGTGATTATTATCGGCGGCGGTCCGGCGGGACTTTCAGCCGCGATTTATGCCAGAAGGTCAGAGCTTGAGACGCTTGTCGTTGAGAAGGGTGTTTACGGCGGGTTGCTTTTTCAGACTGCCGGGATTGAAAACTACCCGGGCGGCATCAAAGGTGAATCCGGTGCGGATTTTTCCATGCGGCTTGTGGCGCAGGCGGAATCCTTTGGATTTGAAAAGGTAATGGGGGAAGTGTCGGATGTATCGCTTGAAGGCAGTGTTAAAACCGTAACAATCTCGGGAAAGACATACAGCGGGAAGACCGTGATCATCGCGACCGGGAATCTGCCGGTACTGCTGAATATTCCCGGCGAAGCGGAATATACGGGCAAAGGTGTTTCCTACTGTGCGACCTGCGACGGACCGCTTTTCAGAGGCAGGGATGTTTACGTGATCGGCGGCGGGAATGCCGCAGTAGAGGAATCGCTGCACCTTGCGCACTTTGCACGGAAGGTCACGATCATGCACCGGCGCGACCGACTGCGTGCGAACAAGTATATACAGGAAAAGGCTTTGAATACACAGAACATCAGCTTTCTGTTCGATACGACGCTTGAGGAAATCAAGGGCAGTGAAGTGCTCGGAAGCATCGTTGTGAAAAATGTGAAGTCCGGTGAAACATACGAAATCACCGCGCCGGAAGCGGACGGCATCATGGGTGTCTTCGTCTTCGCCGGTATGGCACCACAGACAGCGCTGTTTGAGGGCAAACTGCACATGGAAAACGGCTACATTCTGACAGACGAGGAGATGCATACGAGTGTTCCGGGCGTGTTTGCCGCGGGTGATGTGCGTAAAAAATCGCTTCGTCAGGCGGTGACTGCGGTTTCGGACGGTGCGGTCGCTGCGGTGGAAGCGGAAAAGTATTTAGAGTAGCCGGTATTGCGGTGGTGTGCGAAAGGAATGGCACGCAGTGTGTTTTCGGAGCTTAATGGAGCTTAGTGGAATGCGTTTTTTGCTTGACATGAGCGGATTGGTGTGATAAATTAAATAAGCTGTCTTGCGACGCAGAGCGCATCGGACGGCGTTTTAAATTGAAGAGAGAAGTACACAAAACCGGAGGATACAATGAGAGTCAGAGTTACTTTGGAATGCACGGAGTGCAAACAGAGAAATTACAATACAATGAAGAATAAAAAGAACAATCCGGATCGTATTGAACTTAACAAATACTGTAAGTTCTGCCGGAAGGAAACGCTTCACAAGGAAACCAAGTAAAGAGGTAACAGGATGCCCGGCAAAGATAAAAAACAGGACGGAAGCAAGTCTTCTCTGTCAGCTGCTGCAGCGAACAGAATCGATAGCAAAGGCAAAAAGAAAAAAAAGACTCCGCTCGTAAATCAGGAAAAACGTAAGGGGCGTATGAAGGAATACTTCAAGGGCGTTAAGGTCGAGACGAAAAAAGTCGTGTGGCCTACGCGCAAGGAACTCGTCTCCTATACGGTTATCGTTATTTTTACATGTGCGTTTTTTGCACTCTTGATCTGGGGCGTTGACTCTGCATTCCTCGCAGCACTTGGAAAATTGCTCGGCATTGAATATGCAGGTTAGGACTTCCGTATGACAGACACGCTTATCACAACAGAAGAAGAGACGACACAAAACGGCGGCGATGCGGTCGCTGTTTCTGAACCGATCAGAAGATCCATTCTTGAAGACGATGATGACATCTATGACGAGAGTGATGATTCTTCTGCGCGTTGGTATGTCGTTCACACCTATTCCGGTCATGAAGATAAAGTAAAAAAGAATATTGAGAAGATCGTTGAAAACAGCAAGGACGGCAAGATGCTGGATCAGATCCAGAAGATCATCGTTCCGAAACACGACGTTCCGGTTCTGAAGGACGGTCAGCACAAGGTCAAGACGCGGAAGATGTTTCCTGGGTACGTGCTTATTAAAATGATTGTAACCAACGAATCTTGGTATCTCGTGCGCAATGCACAGGGTGTCACGGGGTTTGTCGGACACAACTCGAAACCTGTTCCGCTTACAAAAGAAGAAGTGCGCCGCATGGGCATCGAGAAGGTTATCATCGAGCTCGACATCAGCGTGGGCGACAGCATCAAGGTCATCAACGGACCGTTTGAGAGTTTCACGGGTGTCGTTGAGGAAGTAAATCCGGAGCGCGAGACCCTGAAAGCCCGGATTACCATGTTTGGAAGAGATACTCCTGTGGAACTGGTCTACGACCAAGTGGACAAGATTTACAGGTAGTTAGACGATAGACAGCATTTGCGACGGATTTTGAGAAATCCCCGCAAGGAAAGGAGGAAGGTGAAATGGCCAAAAAAATTGAAGGCTACATAAAGCTGCAGATCCCTGCAGGAAATGCAAATCCGGCACCTCCGGTAGGACCCGCGCTTGGACAGAAAGGCGTGAATATTATGGATTTCTGCAAGCAGTTCAATGCGAAGACGCAGGATCAGCCCGGTATGATCATCCCCGTTGTCATTACGGTATACGCGGACAGATCTTTCAGCTTTATTACCAAAACGCCGCCGGCAGCAGTGCTGCTGAAGAAAGCGGCAAATCTCCAAAAAGCATCCGGAGAACCAAACAAGAGAAAGGTCGCCACGATCACGAGAGCGCAGGCTGAAGAGATCGCGAAGACAAAAATGGTTGATCTGAATGCCGCAAGTCTTGACAGTGCTACCGAGATGATTATCGGTACTGCCAAGAGTATGGGGATCGTTGTAGAAGGCTAAACGTGGGAGGTACGGAGCGATCCGAGACCGAAAGAACCACGGTTGCAATGCGCATTCGGCAGAAAACAATCGCCGGATAGGGTGTGCAAAGGAAGGTTTACAGAAATGCCTAAAAGAGGAAAAAATTATAAAGAGGCTGCCAAGCTCATTGAGCGGGACAAGCTTTATGAAGAGGCAGAAGCCCTCGAAACAGTGGTCAAGGCCGCAAAGGCAAAGTTTGACGAGACCGTAGAAGTCCATGTCAGGCTCGGCGTTGACGGAAGACACGCGGATCAGCAGGTCAGAGGCGCGATCGTCCTACCGCACGGAACGGGCAAAACCGTCAAAGTGCTTGTATTCGCAAAAGGACCGAAGGAGCAGGAAGCAAAGGATGCCGGCGCGGATTACGTCGGTGCCGAAGAGCTTGCACAGAAGATTCAGAGCGAAAACTGGTTCGATTTCGACGTGGTTGTCGCGACGCCCGATATGATGGGTGTCGTCGGACGTCTCGGTAAGATTCTCGGTCCGAAAGGACTCATGCCGAACCCGAAGTCCGGTACGGTTACGATGGATATCACAAGAGCGCTCGAGGATATCAAGGCCGGTAAGGTCGAGTATCGTCTCGATAAGACAAACATCATCCATACCCCGATCGGCAAGGTGTCGTTCGGGCAGGAGAAACTGTCCGACAATTTCAATGCCCTCATCGACGCCATCATCAAGGCGAAGCCGTCGGCAGCGAAAGGTCAGTATCTCAAGAGCGTCACGGTCGCATCCACGATGGGCCCGGGCGTCAAGATCAATCCCATGCGCGTTGGCACGGGAAACTAAATCAGTAGTATTGCGCAGGACTTTGTTTGGAGTTGCGGTGCAGATGACTGAGCGAGGAAGGCGCGTACCAGGCGTACGCAACTGACGAGCGAAGGAAGATAAGCTGCAAATACGAACAAAGGACAAGCAATGACCGTAGACAGCGGGAGCGTTCGCGCTTAATCAAGAAATCCCGCCGAGGCCGAAATGATAGAAATATCAAGGTGACCTTTTTGTTTGCGGAGAATAAAAAGGTCATTTTTTTGACCGGAAAGGAGAAAACATGCCATCAGTTGAAAATCAAAAGGCAAAGCAAGAGACGATCGATGAGATCAAAGGCAAGCTCAGCAAGGCGAGCTCTGCGGTCATCATTGATTACATCGGGACAACTGTAGCACAGGCCGACGCAATGCGTAAAAAACTGCGTGAGGCGAATGTCGACTACAAGGTCTACAAGAACACACTGATCAGCAGAGCGATTGACGGAACAGATTTCGGTCAATTGAATGAAGTGCTGTCGGGTCCGACGGCGCTCGCAATCAGTTATGAGGACGCGACGCTTCCTGCAAGGCTTCTGAACGGACTCATCAAGGATTACAAGAAGATGTCCTTCAAGGCCGGCATCGTTGACGGCGTTTACTACGACGCCGACGGCATTAAGGAAATCGCGGAGATTCCGCCGAGAGAAGAACTTCTCGCAAGACTCCTCGGGAGCATTCAGAGCCCGATCAGCAAGTTCGTCAGAACGCTGGCCGCGGTTGCAGAAGCGAAAGAAGGCGGCGACGCGGTTGTTTCCGAAGTCAAAGCGGAAGCAGCGGTAGAAGAAACAGCGCCCGTTGAAACAGCAGATGCTGCGGTAGAAGAAACAGCCGCGGTAGAGGTCGAAGCAGCAGCTGAAGCCCCTGCCGAAGAAGCAGCCGAAGAAGCAACAGCAACAGAAACCGCCGAAGAGCCGGCAAGTGAAGAATAATCAAGGAAAGGAAACGTATCATGACTAATCAGGAATTTATCGATGCCGTTAAAGGCTTATCCGTATTGGAACTCAATGAGCTCGTTAAGGCTTTTGAGGAAGAGTTCGGCGTATCGGCGGCGGCGGCAGTCGTAGCGGCAGGTCCTGCGGCAGGCGCGGCAGCGGCAGTCGAGGAACAGACCGAGTTCAATGTTGAGTTGACCGAAGTCGGCGCAGAGAAGATCAAGGTCATCAAGGTTGTCAGAGAACTGACAGGTCTCGGACTGAAGGAAGCAAAGGAACTCGTCGACGGCGCACCTTCTGTCGTTAAAGAAGGCGCTGAAAAAGCCGAAGCCGAAGCCATCGCGAAGCAGCTCGAAGAAGTCGGTGCGAAAGTTACCCTCAAGTAACGTCGCTTCGGTCTTAGGGAAAATATATAATCCGGCGGTAGAATTCCGCCGGATTATTTTGGTGTGCCGGACGTGAGCATGTCGCCTGGTCGGCATACTGTGAAGAAAGCACGCGTTATTCTTCGGTTTTTCTTCGGCGGTTTCTGAAGAAAGTCCAGTAGATCAACAGCGCGATCAGCGCTACGATCAGGATTGAACCGGTGCCGACCGAGGTAATCTGCATCGCGGTCAGCGGTGGGATGGGATCTTCCATTTGACCGGTTTCCTGTTCGCCGCCGCCCTCGGAAGGATAGCTTTCCCCGATCGGACCATCCGTATCGGATCCGCGCTTCGTCGGATCGACCGGGTCTGTCGGTTCATAGGTGGCCGATATAATGAATTCATCCTTTCCATCTTCTGTGCGAGCGTTCGTGTAGACCGCTTCTACAAGGTAATGGCTCACATCGAGATAGGTTTCCTGTCCACGGTAGTGGATGGTCGCGGTGTAATCGTTCGGGAGCCCCCATTCATCGTGTCCGGTTACTTCGTAGTCGACGCCGGCGAGGATCAGATCGGCTTGTATGACGGCGCCGATGGATGCGCCATCAGTAATTTCATAGGTCTTTGTCTTCGGCAGCGCATCAATGTCGTTGTTCGGAAGATTTGTTATTCTCTCCACCTTTTCTACTTGTCTTGCGCGGGCGGCGAGGACGGGCGTCAGCGTAAGGTTTCCCAGCGCCTGCGCCTGCTGAAGCTGATCTCTCGTCAGCGTTCCGCTTACACGATAGGTGTAGAGGCGTGTGACGGGCAGGGTGCTCTCGAGCTTCGGTTCATCCTGACTGATGAGACGATACGTTTTGCCGAAACGGGTAATCGTCTGCGGAATATCAAATGTTTCACGCCCCATAAACCGATACTCGACGGTGATATCATCGGAATGAGGCTGTGCGCCCGAATCTGATCCGGCGGATGTTGTCGTCTGTGTCGGCGCTGCGTAGGAAGCCGCCGGAATTGCCAGCGAAAGTATCAACGCAATCAGCATAAAAAATGCTGCAAAGCGGTGTGCTTGTTGTTTTAGCTGTTTCATACTTTTCTCCATTCTTTTCTGCGATTCAGGAATATGACGAGTGCGGCCCCAACAGACAAAACCATTACGACGAGCCAGATAAACATCTCAAAGTCATCTCCGGTTCTAAATATTCGACCGGGGACACCGCTCAGGAAGGTTCCTTCGATCGCGGCGTTTGGTCCGGTCTCTCCGTATTCAAAGGTAACGAGCTCCCGCGTGACGACGGCGTCCTGATCCATATCGCGCATATCTATATCCCGCGCAATTCTGGCGGAAACGGAAGATACGATATCTTCGTTTGCCATCGGCCTTACGGCAGAAACGAGATAGCTGGACGGCTGAAGGTTTTCCGCATCGAGGGCGCCCTGCGCGAAGAAGGGGGTGCTTTCATACGGCGTCCAGTCCACAAGATTCCCCGTGATGCCGCCTGTATAATATTTTGCACCCGGATATTCCGGCGGCTCCGCGCCGGGAATCACCGTGAAGATTTCGTTTTTGAGAAGACGGAGTTCATCGGCGTTTTCCGAGGGAAGCCTGAGCGTATTCTTTGTATGTGTCCGATGTTCGCCGTTTAAAGAAAGGTCGGCATAGTTTTTCGATGTAAAACCGACCTCGACGCGCCCAAATTCATATCGGAGCGCTGTGATATATTCATCATCCGCAAGGTTCAGATCCTGTACGGAAAGGTGCACCCGCTCATCCGTGTTTAGATTTTCTGCCCATAGTTTATAGCCCGTGTTCGGGTATACCGCGGTATTTTCCGGGTTTCCGGCATTTGGCGGATTTGTGCGCATTGCAGAGACGCTGGAATAGGTTTTTCCGTCATCTGTTTTGCTTGTCTTATACCAGATATTATATTTGCCGTCGTAGTCTCCCCAAGTGACGGGCGTCCACAATTCCTCAAGCCGGACCTGATTCAATCGCACATTTTCGAGCGGGTCATCCACCACAAATTCATCTGCAAAGATGGACGACGTGGATCGAAAATCAATGTCGTATCGGTATTTTTCGTCCGCCTCGCCGACGTGATTGTATCCCTCCTGCCCCGGAAGCGAGACATATGCGGCAGCGGTTCGTTTGATCGTATCCTTGTCCACTTCACAGCTGATGATTTTTCGATGGTCGGTGCAAGTGCCCGTCCATGTCAGATATTCCGTCTCATGTCCTGCATAGGCGAGCGTCACATTTGCTGCAAAATCTTCGTTGATCTCATAGCCGTCAGGTGCTTTGGTTTCCCGGATCGTATAGTCTCCCGGCGGCAGATCTCGAAAATGAACCTTTCCGTCCGCACCCGTTACCGCGGTTATAATTGTCATGCCGCCGGATGTGATTTTAAATTCGGCACCGGGAAGCAGATATCCCGAATCCTCTTCGGTCTTTTCGATTATAACGGAGAGTTTTTGTCTGACATCGGTCAGATCATAGGTCATAAACGAGAATTGGGATTCTTGGTCTATCGGCGTCACGGAGAATTTCTCATCGGGGACAAGAAGGTAACCCTCCGGCGCATCGATCTCCCGAAGAAGATAGTCTCCGATCGGAAGATCCCTTGCCCACGCATGACCGGCAGTATCCGTCGTGATTGTGATCACGATGTCGCCGTCGTAATAGACGATATCTGCGCTGCCATCCTGTGTGCTGATGTTACCGTCCGCGATGATTTCAAAGACCGCGCCCGCGAGCGGCTCTTCGGTATAGGGAAAGATCAGATTTCCGTATTCATCGGCAGTGACCGCGGCCGGTCTTTCGCCGATTTTTGCAATGTTGATATGACCTTTTTGCTGTTCATTGTATTGAATGACCTCCAGCACGTTGTCTTCCAGTTCGCTGACGTAGACCGGCGTTCTGGAATCGAAATCAAGGATGGGCGGCGTCCGGGGATCCGGAACGGTATTGCCGTCCGGGTTGTAGTTCAAAATATCATTCTGTTCGTGACCTGCCAGAACATACCCTGACGGCGCTGCTACTTCAATCAGTTCGTAATGCCCGTAAGGCAGCTTTTCAGGCGTGATCAGAACGCCGTCTCCGCCCGTTTCAAACGGATTTTCCGCAGTGCCGTACCAAGCGATCGGGTAGCTTGTCTTCATTCTGACGTATTCACCTTTGTCGACATCATATATCCTGAATTTCGCATTTTTTCCGAGGACTGTGCGTCCGGTCTCGGCATCTTTTTTGATGATTTTTATGTAGAACTGGGCTTTTTTATCATCGAAGATGCGCCAGGACTGCGGCGTGCGGTTGTCCTCTGTGATCTTTACGAGGAACGGGTAAATGGGCTCGTAAGCGATCGGCGTCGTCGTTTCCGCCACGACATAGGTTCCGTAAGGAAGTTCAGGTGATATCAGGTGGCCGAGCGGATCCGTGAATAACTCCGGCGTCACAATGCCGTCTATCCGTGCAGGGATCTCTCCCGAGAAATCGTAACCTTTGAAATCGGAAGAAGCCCAATCCGTGTCGGATGGCGCAAGCGTTCCGTCCTTGACTTTCGATAGTGCGCTGATCAGGAAGACGGAAAAGCCGGCTTCTAAAAGCTCCGTCTCCGTAGCTTCGGGGTCGGTTCCGATTTTGATCAGTTCAAAAGCCTGTTTTTTCACCTGTTCGCTCATATCCCGGTGTACGGTGATCGCCGGATCCGTACCGTTATGCGTTGCGTCAAATTCGTATTTTGTCGGATCAAGGAGATATCCTTCGGCGGGGCTGATCTCTTGAAGATAATATTTTGCGGGAAAGATCTTCGTGAAGATCAGCTTGCCATTCGGATCGGTAGAAGCCTCTGAGATCAGTTGCCCCGTCGTATAGACGGTTCCGTTTGGATGCGTCCTGTCTTCATTCATATAGAGACCATACACGGCACCGACCAGCGTGGCATCGCCCTGTGCTGTCGCCACTGCCGTGTCCCGATCGAGTTTGTTTCCGTTTACCGTGACGTATACGGGGGTATTTGCTGCGCGTAGCGGTGTGGTTACGCCGTATATGCCATAGCTGTTCAATTCGCCGCTCCACGCCGAAAGGTAGCTGTAGGGGTGCCCGGTTTCACGGATGCGGAAACGACCTCCGTTGTCATCGGTCTCGGGCAGCAGACCCGATCGATAGATTCGGGTCGCTTCATCCCAGGTGACCGACGCGGCGGTTGCGCTCCAGTTACCCGCGCCCGCGCTCCACTGATCGACTGCAAATGCCGCCCCGGAAAGCTTCCATGTGTTCTGATCGACGTCGCCCTTCGAGATCACGGCGTATTCAAATCCGCCCAATGCGACACTGCGTTCGATCCCTGCGGATCCGGAACCGCCACAGACCATCATCGCCTGTGCGTATGGCGTATCGTAGACATAGACTTCGAAGGAACTGTATTGCGCACTGAAATTCAGCGTAAGCCGCCCCGCTGTATTTGCAGCTGCGGGAATGTAGTAGAAGTATTCCGCATCGTTCCGGAGGTTGCTCATGTCTGCGCCGCCGCCGCCGCCGTCACCCAGAAACGCTCCCGGGATCGTCGCGCCGCTTATGTCTGCCCGGGCTGCGGTCGTGTTTGAAAAACTGAACGGACCGTACCTTATGTAACTTGCGCCGAATGGCTGTGCGGACATCACATTTCCCGCAGGCGTGTTGATCGCGCCGCTTCCGGAACCCACGCCGCTGCCGGCAGCCGAAGTGATCGCATCGATCGCGGCGAGCGCGGCGGGATTCCCGGTGAGCGTACTTCGGTTGATCATGCCGCGGCTGACCCAAATGGCGATCTGTGTTACAGCTCTCGCATCCCGGGCGGTGAGCGCAACGCCTCCGATCGTCAGATTGTTCGGATAGCCGTAGTAGGCGGCTGCCCGCAAAATAGACGTCGTCACAGGATCAAGGGTCACCGACTGATAGACGGTCGATGCGGACGGAACCGGTACGCCGTGTTCTAGGCAATAAGCCACATTTCCGGATCCGTTTTGCGTATAGGTCCAGTCGGCGATCTCCTGACCGTTTTCGTAGACGAGCCCCGTCGGGCTGTTCGATGGGGTAAAGGTCGCCGATTCGGCGTAGACTGAATCCACTGCAGTCAGCCCAAAAGGCGAAAAGTACGGACCGACCAGCATGCAGAGCATTGAGATCAGCAATGCCAAAGCAGTGCATTTCCGCCGGCGTTTCGCATAGATAATTTCATTCTTCATTTATTTGCCTCCTTGCCACTTTGTAAAAGAGTGTTCGTAGTCCCTGATGGGTCACCGAAACGAGCATGTTATAAATATTAACATTATTGTAAATAAATGTCAACACTGAAATTAAATCCCTTTTTTATTTCTTTTGACGCTGAAATCGCGTTGAAACCGGCTTTCTATCATTGTAATGATTCACGATATTTTTAATGTTTTACACTTTGCGATCGCATCTCGAAATGTTATATTATTGACCAAATACCGTTATTGGACTATAATAATCAAATTAATCGCCTGTCATTATCTGCAATAAAGAAAGGAATTTTAGTGGTTTTTTCGAGCATCGTTTTTTGCGGAATATTTCTGCCGATTGTCTTGCTCCTCTATTTCATCAGCAGGAACAGAACATGGCGTAACGTCATGCTATTGATCTTTTCGCTGCTGTTTTACGCCTGGGGCGAACCTGTCTGGGTGTTCCTGCTGGTCTTTATCTGCGTGATCGACTATTTCGGTGCTTTCTTCATTGAGCGGCAAACCCGGCGTGTTACCCGAAAATGGATCTTGTTGCTCTTAATTATCTTGAATCTCCTGCCGCTTTTCATGTTTAAGTACTTCAATTTCCTGATTGACAACATCAACATGCGCTTTGGCGCGGATCTCGACGCGTTTCCGTTTTTGATGCCCATCGGTATCTCCTTTTTTACTTTCCAGGCGATCAGCTACCTTGTCGATGTTTACCGTGAAAAAGTGCATGCACAGCGGAATCTGCTGTATATCGTCCTCTACATCGCAATGTTTCCCCAACTGATGGCAGGACCGATCATCCGCTATTCCGATATCGCGAAGCAAATCACACAAAGGGATGAAGGCATACAACGCTTTTCCCGCGGCATGTTCCGTTTTTGCATCGGACTCGGAAAAAAAGTAATCCTTGCCAACTATGCGGGGAATACGGCAACCGCCTTATTGGATGGGCAATTAAACAACCTTTCTGTTCAGGGTGCTTGGATCGGTCTTCTGATGTTTTTCTTCCAAATCTACTTTGACTTTTCGGGATATTCCGATATGGCCATCGGTCTGGGGCGCATCTTCGGGTTTGACTATAAAGAAAATTTCAGGTATCCCTACACGGCTCGGTCGGTTACGGAGTTTTGGCGTCGGTGGCACATCTCCCTATCGTCCTTTTTTCGCGATTATGTCTATATTCCCATGGGCGGCAACCGGAAGCATCAATATTTGAACATTCTGATTGTATGGGCGCTCACAGGGCTCTGGCATGGTGCTGCGTGGAATTTTATCCTTTGGGGTCTTTATTACGCACTGCTGCTCGTGATTGAAAAAAAACTGAGATCTGCAGGACTGGACATTTCGAAAATACCGGTGATCTCCAACATCGTTCTTCTGTTGATCGTGCTGCTCGGATGGGGTTTGTTCTATTATACGGACATCACGGAACTGGGTATGTTCTATCAGCATACCTTGGGGATCGGCAATGTGCCGTTCAAACTTTCCATACGGGAGCTCTCCGCGGTGGGCAGCATCTTATGGCTCATCCCGGTTATGGTCATCGGCGTCACATCATTTCCCACGCGTGTGGTCAACAGCCTCTTTGAAGGCGGAAATCTGCGTCGGGGTATTCGCCTGATCTGGTCGACGGCGCTGCTCGTCTCCTGTTTCCTGCTGATTCTGGGACAAAGCTATAATCCGTTCCTTTATTTTCGATTTTAGCGGGTGCGGCAATCATGAGCGACATTGAGGAGATGCAATGAAGAAACCTACGGCTACGGTAATCACATATGTTCTGGTTCTGGCATTGTTCTGCAGCGCCAGTATCTACGCGTTTGCCGACAAAAATACCGTATCTGACGAAGAAAACCGCAGCCTGCAGCGCCGCCCGACCTTTTCCGCGTCCGATTGGTTTTCCGGCAGCTTCGCGGGACAGATGAACAGTTTCTTTCTTGATCATGTATTTAACCGGGATCAGTTTATCGCTTTTGCGCAGTTTGCGGAGCGGGTGTTTCAGCGGAAAATGGCAGCCAATGTCGTCTCCGGAAATGCCGATGGCGGTAACGGCGGCAATCCTGAAAATACAGCCTTGCCGTCCCTTGAAACGGAATATATGCTTCTGGATGACAGGATCTTACCCATCTTCCGGTATGACAGTAGTTTGTGCGACACTTTTGCGGATGTGGCTTCGATTTTCTTCGGTAATTTGCCGGAAGGCACGAATCAATATATGATGATCGCGCCGGGGCGCATTGCCTTCGAGGCACCGGAATATGCGGAAAACTCAGATGATCAGAAGACGGCCATCGAACATGTCTATGACCGCATGAACGCTCAGGTGATGACGGTGGACGCCTATGCCGCATTGGAAGCACATGCTGCCGAACTTGAAAAACTCTATTTCAGACTGGATCATCACTGGACGCATCTGGGCGCATACTACGGCGCACAGGCGCTGTGGAAAACGCTTGGCATGGATTATCGCCCGATTGAACAATACGTACCTGAACAGGGTCCGTCCTATCTCGGATATCTGTATGCCGTAACCGGATCACAGGACTATGCAAACCAATCCGACGAACTGATTTATTACCTCTATAACGGAGATGTAGGCTCTGAAATGTCCTACGAACCGGGAGAAGACGCGGGTCAGCCGCTCAATCAGGTATCCGGTGCGATCATCGATCCCAGTCGGGGCGGATATTATACTTACGTGGATAGCGTCTTCGCCTATGCGGTATTGAAAGGAGAAAAACGGGATGGGAGCTGTCTGCTGGTGGTGGGTGATTCCTATATCAACGCGCTTGCATCATGGCTTACGGTGAATTATGAGACCGTGATCGTGATCGATCCGCGGTATTATGACCGAGGAAGGAGCGGTATTCTTGAGCTGTGCAGTCAATATCATGTGACGGACGCCCTGATCATGAATTACACGGTGAGCCTCGACTCGGCATATTATATCGGTTGCCTGTCCGAACTGACCAGGTAGGACATATTGATTACAATACAGAGGTGCCCGGCAATGGATCGGCGGCAGTGAACCATAACCTCGTCCGTTCCTTCGAATAGCCAATTCCCGGTTCTCGTGATAAAATAAGATCAATTGATGAATTTGACGAAAATAGGCAAGGAGGGCGGAATGCTTTCAAAGAAAATCGCGGATGATTTCTATTGGGTTGGAAATCTTGACCCCGATCTGCGCGTGTTCGATATCGTCATGCGGACGGAATTCGGCACGACATACAATTCATACATTCTGAAAGGCACCGAAAAGACGGTGATCTTTGAAGCCGCTAAAGAGCGGTTCTTCGATGAATATTTGGAGAAAATCTCGGAGATCGTTCCGTTTGAGTGCATCGATGCGCTGATCGTCGATCATACGGAGCCGGATCACAGCGGTACGATCGAGCGTATGCTGGATCTTCGACCGGAGCTTGAAATCATCGGCACCGCAGGCGCAATCAATTTCCTGAAAGAGATCACGAACAGAGAATTCACAAACACTGTGGTCAAGGCCGGCGACACGCTGAGTCTCGGCGACAAGACGTTACAATTCATTCCTGCGCCGAACCTGCATTGGCCCGACACCATGTTCACCTATATTCCGGAGATCAAAACGCTTGTCACCTGTGATTGCTTTGGTTCGCATTACAGTGACGAAAATATCACGAACGACAGCATCGCGAGTTATGAGAACTACATGAAGGCGACGCTCTATTATTTCGACAACATCATCGGTCCGTTCAAGGGCGATGTCCTAAATGCGCTTGAAAAGATCAAGAACCTTGAGATCGATGTGATTGCCGTCGGGCACGGTCCCGTGATCGTACAGAACCCACAGGAGATTTTAAACCTTTACCGCAGCTGGTCTGTCGTCCGGAACCCGAATACGAAAAAGACGATCATCATTCCTTACGTCTCCGCTTACGGCTATACGAAGATGATCGCCGACAGCATTGAGGCAGGAATTCACAGCGCGGGCGATTTTGTGGTGAAGCAGTACGATATGATCTATGCCGACCCGGATGAAGTTCTGCGTGAAATCGGCTTTGCGGACGGCTTCCTGCTCGGAACGCCGACGATCGTGGGCGAAGCGTTGCCGCCGATCTGGAACATCGCAACGGCACTCAATGCCCGGCTTCACGGCGGAAAGTTCGCCTCGGCGTTCGGTTCTTACGGGTGGAGCGGCGAGGGTGTTCCACATATTGTCCAACGACTGAAGCAGGTCGGTCTGAACGTGTTCGGGGACGGTCTTAAAATCCGTTTCAAGCCGAGCGAAAAACAGCTGAGTCTCGCCTATGGATTCGGAGAGGCTTTCGGCGCATCCGTTCGCGACGGGAAGATCGCCGACGAGTGTTTCAGAAAGTAATACGCAGGGAGGAGATGCTTTGTTTGCGCAATTTACACAAACAAAGCATCTCCCTCTGTAATTCGGGGGAATTGCGATGCGTGAACAGTATGACTTGATCATAATCGGCGGCGGTGCGGCGGGATTGTCTGCCGCCGTTTCGTATGCGCGCGCGTGTCGCGGGCGTGTGGTCATCCTTGACGGAAACGCAGCGGCAGGCAAAAAGATCACGACCACCGGCAACGGTCGCTGCAATCTCACGAACGTGGCGGCCGCGGGATATGAGGATACAAAAAAATTCTTTGAAAGCCTCGGCATCGTACTTTCTATGGGCGAAGAAGGCAGGATCTACCCGCTGAACCGTCAGGCGTCTTCTGTTCGGGATGCGCTCGTACGAGAAACCGTTCGTTATGGCATTTCGGTCAGAACATCGACAAAGGCGCTTTCCTTAAGATCCGACAACAGCGGATTTACAGTTCAGACGGAATCCGCAGGGGATTTTTTCGCACCGTCGCTTGTGATTGCGACCGGCGGTAAAGCCTGCCCACAATATGGGAACCTGGGAGAAGGATATGTGTTTGCACGAAAGCTCGGACACGAGATTCGGACGATTCAGCCCGCGCTCGTTCCGATGGTTTATGCGGAGACGATGACGCAGGCACTCGCACCGCTCAAGGGTGTGCGGGCGCATGTGCAGGTCAAGCTTCTGAACGGCGGCAGGGCATTTGCTGCCGAAGCGGGCGAAATCCAGTTTACGGAATACGGTCTGTCCGGCATCTGCATTTTCGACTTGAGCAGATTTTTACGGCGGGGTGAGAAACGCGTCGGAAGTGCGGAATTTACGGTCGTGATCGATTTCACGCCGGAATTGACGACGGAAAATCTCGAAGAATTGCTTCTCAAAAATACGGTGGCAGGGCTCGGCGGTATTGTGAATAGGAAGATCGCTGAATTGTTTGAATCGTTGCTACAGCTCAAGGAACCCCCCGCGTTCTCAGATCGCGAAACGGCACGGCGGGCGGCGGTACTCGTGAAAAATTTTGAAGTGCCGGTTTCGGGTACGAAGGGCTGGAAGGAAGCGCAGATCACATCGGGCGGCGTTTCGTTGAAGGAGATAAACCCGGACACCTTTGAATCGCTTCTGATTTCCGGACTGTATTTTGCGGGGGAGGTGCTGGACTATGACGGACCCTGCGGCGGATATAATCTGGATTTCGCATGGAACAGCGGAATGCGGGCCGGGAAAGCGGCAGCGTATGCTTTTACTCGGTGATATCAAACTGCGTATCGGCGAGAAGGAGAAAACCCTTCCGCAGAAAGCGCTTCGGCATCTGAAGTTGGACGCGCGCGTCTTTGAAGTATCCGATTGCCAGATCGTACACAAAGCGCTTGATGCGCGCGATAAACAGAATATCCGCCGCGTGTATTCCTTGAAACTCCACCTTGTGCGGCATGACGGCAGACCGTTCGATGAAAATAAGTTCGCTGCGGTTGCGACCAAGAAGGGCCTAACGGTCTCCGTTTATCATGCCGCTGACTACCGAATTCCGCTGCGACCTTGTTCCGGCGAACATCGACGCCCCGTTGTCGTCGGCTTTGGACCTTGCGGGATCTTCGCTGCCTATGTGCTTGCTTCGGCGGGACTGCAACCGATCGTAATCGAACGCGGAAAACCGATGGATAAGCGCGTGCGGGATGTTTCCCGCTTCTGGCGTTTCGGACGACTTGA
Source organism: Eubacteriales Family XIII. Incertae Sedis bacterium (assembly GCA_031260885.1). Classification (GTDB taxonomy): domain Bacteria; phylum Bacillota; class Clostridia; order Peptostreptococcales; family Anaerovoracaceae; genus JAISKP01. The sequence goes on along the minus strand of JAISKP010000096.1, from coordinate 3,610 downwards.
TGAAGACTCAAATGTCCTTTTCGGCGAAGGCGGCGCGGGCACGTTTTCGGACGGAAAGCTTACGACGGGGACAAACGATCCAAGAAAGCATTTTGTGCTGAAGACGCTCGCTGACGCGGGCGGCGGCGATGAACTTACCTATCTGAGCAAACCGCACATCGGAACGGATGTGCTTCGGTGCGTCGTCGTGAATCTGCGCCGAGAGATCGAAAGATTGGGCGGGGAAGTCCGCTTTGGATGCAGACTGTCGGATATTTTACTTGATGCAGACGGAACGCTGTTCGGAATTGGAGTTACAAAGTCGGGAGTCCCTCCGGATGTGCAGACAGGTGAACTTCTTGCGCACGAAAATCAAACGGATGAAATTCGCACCGATCGGCTGATTCTCGCCATGGGGCACAGTGCCCGAGATACCTACGCGCTGCTGAAATCCCACGGGTTTCTTCTGGAACAAAAACAATTTTCCATGGGTGTGCGCATCGAACATGCACAACACCTGATCGACGCCGCGCAGTACGGTACGAATTTCGAAACGATCTACGGTAGGACATATGCCGAAGCGGGATTGCCTCCCGCGGAGTATAAGCTGTCGCATAAGTGTGAAGACGGCAGAGGCGTATATACATTTTGCATGTGTCCGGGCGGAACCGTTGCAGCGGCGGCCTCGGAGCAGGGATGCGTATTTTCAAACGGCATGAGTGACCGTGCGCGAGACAGCGGCAACGCGAACAGCGCCGTGCTCGTCGATGTTCGGACGAGCGACTTCGGAAGCGATGATCCGCTCGCGGGCATTCTATTTCAACAAAAATACGAGCGCGCTGCGTTTGAACTTGTACGATCCACACAGTCGGCACATTCTCCTGAACAGATCTCTGTTCGGGAGAACGCTTACCGGCTCCCGACCGAAACGATCAGGGAATTCTATGGAAACGACAGTATGCTGGGGAGATGCTTGCCGGCGTTTGTCGTGCGCGGACTCAGAGAGGCTTTTCCGGTTTTCGGGCGTAAGATCACGGGATTCGATGATGAGACGGCAATGTTGTTCGGTCCCGAAACACGAAGTTCATCTCCTGTGCGCGTGCTTCGGAGAGAAGATATGCAGAGCAATATCCGCGGCGTTTATCCCTGCGGTGAAGGCGCGGGCTATGCGGGCGGCATCATGTCCGCAGCCGTAGATGGCATCAAAGCAGCCGAGGCCGTGATCGCCGAATCGGCAATTGATGAAAGGAAACGGATTCATGTATGAGAAAGTACTGAAAACGGGTTATGTCCAGATTTATACGGGAGACGGCAAGGGCAAGTCGACAGCCGCTTTCGGACTTGCGATGCGCATGGCGGGGCGCGGTGGTCGGGTTTACATCGCGCGTTTCATGAAAGGTCTGCCGAGCGGTGAATGCACCGCTGTGGAAGCGATGAACAGGACGTCGGACATTCCGGGAGAATCCTCGGCGCCGCTTCGAATTGAATGCGAAGACTTCGGTGAACCGAAGTTTATCATCGGCACACCTTCGGACGAGGACATCGAATTGGCACATCAGGGGCTTCGGCGCTGCATGGATGTGGTTTCGGGCGGGGACTACGATCTTGTGGTGCTCGATGAGATTATCAATGCGGTATACTTCAAGGTTCTATCTGAGGATGAGGTTCTGGAACTTGTACACGCGAAAGCGGATCATACGGAAGTCGTTCTGACCGGGCGTAATGCTTCGCAGCGGCTGATAGACCGCGCGGATCTCGTGACCGAGATGAAAGAAATCAAGCACTACTACAAGACCGGCGTTCCCGCCAGACGCGGCATCGAAGACTGAGTGCGCAACCGAACCGTCCTGCAGGCATATTTCACCGGAGGAGCAGACTGCGCCCTGTCATCTCCGTTGGAATCGGAAGTTCCATCATGTCGAGCAGCGTCGGTGCCAGATCTGCGAGCGCACCGCCGCCTGCAAGATTGAGTCGCGCGTCGTTTTCGCGGATCAGAATGAGCGGAACGGGATTGAGCGAATGCGCTGTGATCGCCTCGCCACCTTCGGTCAGCATGGCTTCCGAATTACCGTGATCGGCGGTGATCAGAATTTGTCCGCCGACGCTTGTTATTTTTTCCACAATCTTTCCGACACAGCGGTCGACTGCCTCAACAGCCTTGACCGCCGCTTCCAAGATGCCCGTATGCCCGACCATATCCATGTTCGCAAAATTCAGGATGATCAGATCAAATTTTTCGGAATCGATTTCCTCAAGCACTTTTTCGCAGACGACATAAGCGCTCATCTCCGGCTGAAGATCGTAGGTGGCGACCTTGGGCGACGGAATCAGGATGCGTGCTTCTCCGGGATAAGGCGCTTCGGTCTGACCGTTAAAGAAGAAAGTCACGTGTGCATATTTTTCGGTTTCGGCAATGCGCAGCTGTGACAAACCGCGCTTTGAAATGTATGCACCGAGCGTGTTGACGATCTCCTCCGGCGGATAAGCGATCAGCACGTTCGGGAGCGTCTTTTCATATTCGGTCATCGTGACAAATATTAAATCCTTCGGAAGCTTTGTCCGTTCAAATCCGTCAAAATCCGGATCGACAAAGCAGCGTGTCAGTTCACGGGCACGGTCCGGTCTAAAGTTGAAGAAGATGACGGAATCTCCGTCTTCGATCGTGATCGGTTCTGCGGCAGACGGAACGATATTCGTCGGGAGCACAAACTCATCGTTTTCCCCGCGCGCATAAGCTGCCTGAATCGCTTTTGCAGCGCTACCGGCTTTTAGACCGTTTCCGATCGTAATCGCATCGTAAGCCTTCTCAACGCGCTCCCAGCGCTTATCCCGATCCATCGCATAGTACCGACCTGAGATTGTAACGATCTGTCCTGTGCCCATCGTTCGAACGGTATCTTCAAGTTCCGCGAGATAGTCGTCCGCAGAACGCGGCGGGGTGTCTCTGCCGTCAAGCCATGCATGAATATATACTTTTTCAACCGCGTGCCTTTGTGCGAGTTGCAGCAGTGCGACCAAATGATCTCTGTGGCTGTGTACGCCCCCCGGACCGATGAGTCCCATGACGTGCAGTGCCTTGCCGTTTTGCACGGCATTGCTGGCGGCGCGCAGCAGCGCCGGATTTTCAAAAAAGTCACCGTCTGTGATCGATTTTGTGATCCTAGTCAGAGACTGATAGACAACCCGACCGGCTCCGATGTTCAGATGCCCGGCCTCGGAATTCCCCATCTGCTCTTCGGGAAGCCCCACCGCCAGTCCGCTTGTGCGCAGCGTCGTATGCGGATGTTCCGAAAAGAGGCGGTCGAGATGCGGCGTATCCGCCTGAAGAACGGCATTGCCGTAATCCGCGTCGTTTAGTCCCCAACCGTCGAGGATCGCAAGCATCGTCGGACGGTATTTCTGTACAGGATGGTTTATAGTTGTTTTTATCATTGAAGCGCCAGTCCTTTCCCTGTTTCGGAATGTCACTGATAAGAATATTATATCAGAAATGCGCATACTGTGTGTCACGGCAAAGCAGATCCCTGCGTAAGGATATCGCACCTCTTATCATATTTCACAACGCAGGACAAAAACAAATATAAACATTAGAAAATATAACTCAATTCTAATGCGTATATACTTGATAAAA
>JAISKP010000043.1 GCA_031260885.1 Eubacteriales Family XIII. Incertae Sedis bacterium | reverse complement strand
CGTATAGAAAACGGACAGCAGCTTGCCCTTCGTCGTTACGATATATATGTTTGCGTCCATCAGTTCACCGAGTATCTTACACAGATCCTCAAATGAAAAAACGCCTGTTGTACTTTCCTGAAGAACCCAGTTGAGCTTGCGAACCTTTTCTAATGCCGATTTTGCCATATCCATTTCCTCGCAAATCTGCGCAAAAGCGCGAATAAATGCATTGAAAGCTTACAAGCCTCCAATCCCCTGTTTTTCTTTCATTATGACAGGAAAAAAGGAGGCTGTAAAGCGAATAAATTGAAATATCAAAATATTCACGTTCAAAGACACAATTCAGGCATGTTTAAAGAATAAACCTGTCCACATCATCCTCGGCGATCCGGTCGGCAAACTTATCAAGCACGTACGCTTTGTCGATCACGATCTCCGATCTTGATGTATCCGGTATCTCAAACGAGATATCTTCAAGCAGCTTCTCCATGATCGTGTGCAGGCGCCGGGCGCCGATATTCTCCGCCTGACTGTTCATCATGAATGCGATCTCGGCGATCTCGTCTATGGCGTCTTCCTCGAAGTCAAGTTTGACGCCTTCCGTCTCGATCAGCATCTTCTGCTGTTTCAGCAATGCGTTTTCGGGAACGGTCAGAATCTGCCTGAACGCATCCTTCGTCAGATTTTCAAGTTCCACACGGATCGGGAACCTGCCCTGGAGTTCGGGGATGAGGTCCGTCGGTTTCGTCGTGTGGAAAGCTCCGGCGCCGATGAAAAGGACGTGATCCGTCTTCACGGGTCCGTGCTTCGTATTGACAACGCTTCCTTCGACAATCGGCAGGATATCGCGCTGTACGCCTTCGCGTGAGACGTCTGCGCCCGAACGCATCCCGCTGCCCGAAGCGATCTTGTCGATCTCATCGATGAAGATGATGCCGTTCTGTTCGGCATTTTCAAGAGCCTCCGAGATGACCTGATCCATATCGATCAGATTCGAGGCTTCCTGTTCCCGCAGTATCTTGCGGGCGTCCTTTACTCTTGCTTTCTTTTTCTTCGTGCGCTGACCGCCGCCCATGGCGTCGAAGATGTTGCCGATGGCGATGCTCATGCCTTCGTTGCCGACGTCGAGCTGGTTTTGCTGCGGGTTATCATTGACGTCGATTTCTATATACTGGTCGTCGAGCTTCCCTTCGCGCAGCTGTGTGCGGACCTGTTCGCGCGTCAGTTCGATCTCTGAATCCGTACGTTCGTCCTTGGGTTCGTTTTGCTGCTGCTGGTTTTGCTGTCCGCCCATGATAAAGTCAAACGGACCTTTGATGCCGCCGCCCGAAGAACCTTTTTTGCGCGCAGGCGCGATCGCATCGACGATTTTCTCCTCGGCGATATCCTCGGCCACCGCATATTTTTCTTCAAGCCTGTTCTGCTTCGTGATGCGGATCGAGGCTTCCACAAGGTCTCTGATCATCGAATCGACGTCACGGCCGACATAACCGACCTCGGTGAACTTCGTGGCTTCGACCTTGACGAAAGGCGCGTCCATGAGCTTTGACAGCCGACGTGCGATCTCGGTCTTACCAACGCCGGTAGGTCCCATCATCAGGATGTTTTTAGGCGTCACTTCTTCGCGCATCTCGTCGGGGAGAAGGCTACGGCGGTAACGGTTTCTCAGCGCGACCGCAACGCTCTTCTTCGCCTGATCCTGACCGATGATATACTTATCCAATTCCGCCACGATCTCTTTCGGCGTTAATTGATACAATGCGTTAGACATAATCCTGTCCTCCCTTCTCCTCCTCTGCGGGTGCTGCCGGAAGCTCCGGGACGGCCGGCGTCTCCGGCGCTGAAAGTGCCGCAGTCGGTGCGTTTTCTTCGATTTCAGGTACCGGGTCTAATTTTTCTACCGAAATATTGTCGTTTGTGTACACGCATATAGAGGAAGCGATCTTGAGCGCTTCGCGAACGATCTGCTCCGCGTCCATATCCGTATTGTTGTACAGCGCATTTGCAGCTGCATAAGCGTAATTGCCCCCGCTTCCGATGGCCACAAAATCCTGATCGGGCTCGATGACCTCGCCGTTGCCGGAGATGAGCAAAAGTCCTTCGTGATTTGCCGCCACCATAAGCGCTTCCAGATTACGCATGACCCTGTCCTGACGCCAGTCCTGCGCGAGCGCGACCGCTGCGCGTTTTAGATTTCCGCCGTGCTCGTCGAGCTTCTTTTCAAACTTCTCCGTAAGCGTAAAAGCGTCAGCCACGGAACCCGCAAAACCGGACACCACCGTACCTTTATAAATCTTACGAACCTTCTTCGCGTGATGCTTCATCACGGAAGTCTCACCCATCGTCACCTGACCGTCGCCGCCGATGACAACGTCATCAGGACCGCGCCTGACAGCAACGATCGTCGTTGCATGAAATAATCCCATCTATATGATCCTCCTAAGTTATATATTGTTAGCACTCAACCCAGATGAGTGCTAACAACTAACTATAATTATACTCCGAGATATAAACTTGTCAAGTGGCATGAAAAAGTTATAATATGTAAGATCCTATATGCTATTGTCTTTTCAGGGGTACATAAATTGCTGTTCAAAACCGCACACCAATCCAATCATTGTCTCAGACCGCGTACTGTTTCTCTGATTCTGTCCGCTTTACTTCTCATCAGCCTCATATTCTCCTCGTGCGGATTGTCTGCTTTGTCGGAGTTCATCGATACGATCACCGAGACTGCCCCCGATCCGTCGCTTACGGTCACATCGAAACAGGATGCGGTCAGCCGGATCATGAAAGCGGTTGAATCCGGCGATTCCGAAATCACGCTCGATATCGTCTGTAGTGAAAACGACGCGGAGTCCTATGTAAAAGATATCGATCCCTTCTTCGGCGCCCCGAACGCCTACCGCGTAGAATCCACGTTTGACGATATCGTAATCGAAGAAGGCAAACCGCCTGTATTTGTGAGCCGCGTCCGGTATCAGCTCGCGCAGTCGACCAACTGGTACGCCCTGAAATTGCTCGATGACCCCGCAAATCCGATCGAAGTGCCGGCGGACAAATCCGCCGCGGCTTCTGAGCTTGCAAAAAAATTACCGG
>JAISKP010000027.1 GCA_031260885.1 Eubacteriales Family XIII. Incertae Sedis bacterium | reverse complement strand
GTAGTCCGCTACCTTGAAGATTGGTGCGTTCTTATTGTTGTTGATGGCGACGATGTACTCGGAGTCGCTCATGCCGGACAGGTGCTGTGGAAGCAGGGGGACGGTTCTCATGCTTTTATTCCCATTTTGGTGAATTTCCCGACCTGTACGTCAAAATAACCCGTTCCCGCCATCCTTTGACGAATAAGTTGCGCTTCCCACAAATTCCATCTACTTGAAGAGCAAGATCGGGAACATGACAACGAGCCTGCTCCTCGGAAACTGGAAATGGAAGCGTGGCGCACAACCATCCCCTTGCTTCCCCTTGCTTCGCCGATTTGTCATATTGGTGCTTTACGCGTGGCTAATATTCGTGGATGACGATATTTCAGTGCTTGTTGTACAGATATCGTCTGTTGTGATTTCATGTATATCCTTATGACCCGTTATCCGCGCAAATATTTTGAGTTCCTCCGTTGATACATTCAAAAAATTATAGACGCGCTGTGCGGCTGTGCTGACATCCAGACGCTCTCTGAGTCCGGGATCCTGTGTGGCGACACCAACGGGACAGTTCCCGCTGCCGCAAATCCTGTATTGCTGGCAGCCCGCAGCCATCAGACCTGCGGTGGCAACCGCGACTGCCTGCGCACCCATAGCGATCGCCTTTGTAAAATCAGAAGAAATCCGAAGACCTCCCGTGATTACCAAATCTATTTCCGACCCGGCTTCATCCAAATATTTTCTCGCCCTGTGCAGGGCATAGATCGTCGGTACGCTCGTCGAGTTGCGTATAAGTTTGGGGCTCGCGCCGGTAGCACCGCCTCTGCCGTCGATTGTCACGAAGTCCGGCTGTGCGAAAACAATATACTCCATGTCTTGTTCTATTCTGCCAGCTGCTATTTTTATACCGATCGGTCTGCCCCCGGAGCGTGACCGCAGCGTTTCAACCAGCCGCTTCAAATCCTCTTTTGTTTCAACATCCGGGAAAGTAGCGGGGCTTATGATGTTCTTCCCCGCCGGTTTGTTTCGAATCCGTGCAATTTCTTCCGTCACCTTTTCACCGGGCAAATGCCCGCCCATGCCGGGCTTTGTGCCCTGCCCGATTTTAATTTCTATCGCATCACATCCGCGCAGCGATTCCTCCGTTACACTGTAAAGATTCGGCACGTATTCAAAGATGTATTTGTAGGCGGCAGACCGCTCTTCCGGCAAAATGCCGCCTTCGCCGCTGCACATGGCGGTCTTCGCCATCGCCGAACCCCGCGCGAGCGCGATCTTGACTTCTTTGGACAACGCCCCAAAAGACATATGCGATATGAATATGGGTGTATTCAGTATCATTGGTTTTTTAGCATATTTTCCGATGATCGTTTCTGTTGAGACATCCGCATACTCATTTAGCGGCATGGGATTCAACTGCGCACCCATGATTAAAATGTCATCCCATGATGGCAGGACATTTTTAATGCCCATGGACTCAATGATCTGTGAGCCCCTTATGGCCATTTCATGGATATCCGCCATGCACCGTTCGGTCTCATCATTCCTTGCGAATTCATGCGCATACTTCAGGGAACCCGCCTCCGGTGCGGTTGAATCCGGGCTACTTTCCTGCGGTGCGACGCTGGGTGCGTACAGTTCCAGTTTGCCGGCTTCCTGTTTGCACTTGGGGCAGGCATTTAATTCACTAAAGGGTTTCCCCTCTTTTACTTCATCATATACATATCCGCATACACTACAAATATAAATCATTGCGATTCCTTTTCCCTTCTGCCACCCGGCTCCGGGCGCCACCTAACAGTATCACACATAAATATACTATGCCGTTTTTATTCTTTATCGTATTAATTCTTATGTTATGACAAAGAAGTAACTAATATCGCTAAAGCCATCTATGCCCTATGCCGTAAAGTGGTCGCTACCGCTTTGGTGATCGTATTCCCGTATCGTGTCCGAATGGTATCGTAAGGGTGAATGTCGTGTATTCGTTTTCGATGCTTTCTGCGGACAAGGTTCCTCCCAACTTTTCTGTTGCTGCTTTTGCGATCGACAGACCTAAACCGTAGCCGGATTCTTCTCCTGTACGCGAGGCGTCTGCCCGGTAGAAGCGGTCGAAGATCTTTGGGAGATCTTCTGCCGGGATGCCGGCTCCGCAGTTTTTTACGGATAGTATCATTTGGCGTATGTCTGTTTCAAGCTTTACTTCAATGTCGCCGCCCTGTCGTGAATACTTGATAGCGTTTTCGTACAGGGTCGAAAAAATCCCCTGGATTAGCTTCTTGTCGCTTTGGATGATGACGTGTTGTTCGATGCGCCCGGATACACGTAGACCTTTTCCCTGTGCTTCCGCGTCCATGGAATCCATTGTTTCTGTGATGACTTCGCTCAGATCGAAGTGGGAACTTTCCGCTCTCGTATCATGATCCTCTATGCTTGCAAGCGAAAGCATACTGCCGATGAGCCCAGACATCCGGTCCATGCCTGTCTTCATATAACCGAGCCATTCCTCCTGGCTACGAATCGTCTCGTCCTTATTCGCCATAAGCGCGTCGTAGTTTGCGGTGATCACAGAAAGCGGTGTTTTCAGATCGTGAGACGCATCTGCGACAAACTGCCTCTGTTTTTCCCACGACTTCATGAGTGGACGGATGGATCTGTTCGCAAAATATCGGCTGATAAAAAAGATCACAATGAGCATCATGGCGCCGATGAGGGTCAGCCGCATCGCCAGACTTTGCAGCGTCTTTTGGGAATCCGTGATGTCGAGAAAACGGATCTCCCGGTTGCCTGATCCTGCATTAATAGCATTACCCGAAGAATAGCCCTCGGTTAAATCAGCGCCATTCACAGCAAGAGGATTGTCCAAAGAAACGATCTCATACAGACAGGTCCGCCCGCTAAGCTCAATCGTCGAGCTTCCCCCTTTTTTCAGCGCCGCGGTGACAGCATCGGCATAATCGTTCCCGTCTAAGTCAAGTACGGATTCAATCCCAAGGATCTCCCCTTTTTTGTCAACGGTGACGACAAATGACGGGGTATAATTCATCTTGATTCTGGTTTGTTCTGTCTGCCCGTCGATGTCCCCCGCATTGGGCCTGATCGTTACCGTCGCCGACAACTCATGTAATTTCGCTTCGTTTTCCGCCTGAACATTGCTGTAAGTCGTCAAAAAGATTACAGCGAAAGCAAGAGCCATGACAGCCGACGTGATCCCCATATTGAGAAACAAAAACTTCCGTCTCAGTTTTGTGAACATATCAGTGCCCGTCCTCTCCTGAAACCAACGTATATCCGGCGCCCCGAATCGTCCGGATCCTTGCCGCCGTGGCCGCGCCGGACATCTTTTTGCGTAGCAATGAGATGTGGGACTCCACATGGTTGTCTTCCACATCCGCATCATATCCCCAAACTTTTTCAATAATGGAGTCTTTCGTAACAATCCGATTGACATTATTCATTAATATTTCGAGAATTTGCGTTTCTTTTAATGTAAGATTGACTTCTCCGCCGTCATATTTGAGCAGGAGCGTATGCGGCGAAAGTTTGATGTCGGCGAATGAAATCAATCCGTCATAATCCTCATTTACTTTTCTCCTGCAGATTGCGCGCAAACGGGCGAGTAGTTCATCGGTATGGAATGGTTTTGCAAGGTAATCATCCGCGCCCAAATCCAGTCCTTGCACCCGGTCTTCCACCTCGCCGCGCGCCGTGAGCAACAGAACCGGCGTATGAATCCCTTGCCCTCGCATCTCGCGGAGTACGGAAAGTCCGTCCCGCCCTGGCAGCATGATATCAAGAATGACGGCGTCGTATATCTCCATCGTGGCACATTCAAGACCATACTCTCCGTCATAAGCCAGATCAACCGTATAATGTGACTTCTTGAGTACTTCCGCAACGGCACGTGCTATATATTTTTCATCTTCAATCATTAATACTCTCATTTGAATTTAACCTGCTAATTTCACCACCAAAAATACTATCGCGACATGACAGTCTCCCCTGACGCGTGTTCCGTCCGGGAAGACTGTAATGTCACATTTCTTCTATTTTAGATTAGATACCTTTACTGAGACTGAACCCGGATTCATCTGTAGTGGCACCGCTTGTCCCGGAATCATCTACGGTAACGCCTTCGGGAGCTTTGGTTGCCCATGTCTTGCCGTCGTCTACAGAGTACTCTATCCCGGCGTCTGATGTTCTCACTGACAGGCTCGAACCTTCAAATTCATCGTTTGCCTCGATCCGTATCGCGTCTTCG
>JAISKP010000190.1 GCA_031260885.1 Eubacteriales Family XIII. Incertae Sedis bacterium | reverse complement strand
AGACTTCATCGAAGAAGTTCGGGACTATTGGGAATGATGGAATGATCATTCAGTTTTCGAAGCGAATGATCTGTAAGGAAGATTGGTCTCTATGGGAGACGTGCTGACTGTCCGTTCTTTGCAAAAGATTCGTAAAGTACCTCTTTTCCTGCCGGTGCAGTTTTCACTCTCGGCAGGAGAAGGTCTGGGCATCTACGGTCATAACGGATGTGGGAAGACGACGCTGTTGGACATTCTCGCGGGTCTTCAGAAAGCCGATTCGGGCGCGTTTCAGCTAAACGCACGGATCGGCTATGTCATGCAGACCGACGGGTTTCAGGACGCGCTTTCGTGCCGGGACAATCTGCTCGTCGAAGCAGCGCTCTGCGGTCTGAAAGGATCGGCGGCAAAGGCGCGTGTCGACCTGTGTGCAGCGCAGTGTGATCTGCTTTCTTTTTGGAACAAGCGCTTATCGAAATGCAGTGCCGGTATGCGGGCGCGCCTTTCCCTTGCCGCGGCGCTGCTGCCGGATCCGGGTCTGTTGCTTTTGGATGAAGCGTTCAGCGCACTGGATCAACAGACATACGATACCGTTAAATTGCTGCTGCAGGAAAAAAAGAGGGCGGGGCTTGCGATTCTTTTGGTATCTCACAACCGGGATGATTTTAGCGGTCTCTGTGAGCGCGTTCTTTCTCTCCCATACTCGGAGGTCACACCGCTGACGATGCCGGAGGGTGCGCCGGTTTGAAACTGCTGGGTGTACTGTGGGCGGATGCCCGGATCGTTCTGATAAGGTTTCCGCTGATCTTCGCGGCGCTTTTTGTCTGTCTCGGATCCGTGCTTGTTGCATTGCCGCCGCAGCTTACGCAGGGTGGAAATCTGCCCAAGGTATCCCTCGCCGTAGTCTATGACGGCGCGGATGAGATGGCGGACATGTTCTTTAGTTTGATTTCCGATCTGGATGTCGTCGATTCGTTTTATGATGCAAACGCGGCGAAAGCGGAGGAACTGCTTCAAGACGGCGACGTCGATGTCGTGATCGCGCTACCCGAGGAAGTGATCGATGCGCTCATTCGCGGCGAACCTGCGGTCATCAGCGTACGCGCCGTAGATCCGTTGATCGGTCACTTTGCATTTCAGATCACGAGTGAAGCCGTGAAGGCGCTGAACCGGATACAGAATACGACGCTTACATTTCGCAGCATTGTGAAACCCTATATGCCGAACAGAGGCGCGCTTCAGAATGCGGAGATCACGTTTGATCTGAAACTGATTCAGGAAGCGCTCGTGCGCGACAACAACGTAAAGGTGATCTCGGGCGCGCCGGAATATCATCTTCAGGTCGTGGCGCTTACGCTGTTTTTGATCATCTCGATTGTCTCCGTGTTTGTTGCCGCATTGACATCCCGGCAGTTTTCTTTCGGATATCTGCGCCGTCTTGCGTTGCATGGCATTTCAGGGCTGCACGTATTTTTGGTGAAAGCGCTGATGACGGTCTTTCTGTCCGTCGTCCTGTGTCTTTTGTGTCTGCCGGTGTTCTCCTTCTTCGATATTTCCGTTCAGATATCCCACTGGATTCTTTCGGTGATTCTACTCAACGTCGTGCTCTTTTCCGTCTGTATGGCATTTGCGTCCGTAAAAGGACAAGCTTCGGCGGCTTCCGCCCGTACGATGCTCGGTGCTGCGGCAATCCTGCTCTTTTTACTTTTTGCAGGCGGCGGTTTTTATCCGGTATATCTGATGCCCGCTGCTGTCCGGTGGTTCAATCCTGCCTGGCTCGCACACCTCTTATCGGAATGGACCATCGCCGGAACCGCAGTTCCGATCTCGTCGCTGCTGCTGTACGCAATTCCCGTGCTCGTTTGCGCGGGGATCGCGCTGCTCAGATGGAGAACTGCCCGATGATCTCCCTTTTCAGACTCAACGTGAAGATGATGATCCCCCGTCTGCCGCTGCTATTGTTGCTCGTGGCACTGCAACTGATCCTGGGGCAGATCGCCGCCGTTGCGCTGAGCGACCGCACCCCGGCGCTGCGTATCGCGGTATTTCAGGAGGAATCCGACGCGCTTTCCGATCGTTATCTAAATGCGCTGCGCGAACTGCCGGAACTTGAACTCGTCGAGCTCGGATCGCTCGAGGAAAAGGAAAAGATCTTTACAGGCGGCACCGTGCAGGGACTTTTGGTAATTCCGGAATACTTTGACGATTATTTAACAAAAGGGAAAAACCGTGCGGTGCAATTTTCTCCCGCACCCGGCGTCACGGATGTTTCCCTTCCGGTGGAGTATCTTTTGACGGAGATTTTGGCGATACGCTCGGATCTTCTGTTGGATGCAGAACTTGAGAAAATGAATATTCCCAGAGATGAAATTCCGGATGAACCGGTCTATGACGATCCCATTCTCATATTAGAATACGACGGACCGCCGGTTCAGAAACAGCCGTTTCTCATTCCGCCTGTGTTCGGCGTTCCCGCATTGTTTCTGCTGCTTGCATTTTTACATGCGGTTCAGACCGTCCCGGGCAGAGACAACCGGCGTATTCTGATGCGAGGAGAATCGAAGTTGACCAAAGCTGCCTTGGTGAGCATGCTTGCGCTTGGGCTGATCTGGATGGTGCTCATCTGTCTATATGCTGCCGGAATGTTCCTGTTCTACGAGGTGCGCGTTCCGGTACCGGTATTCGGCGCACTTGCGGGTCTGGCGCTCTATGCGATTGCGCTCGGCGGCGCAGTGGCGGTTTCGGGGAAGCGCCACTGGGGTACTTGGATCTTTATTCCCTGGTTCTTGCTCAACATGACGATCGGCGGTGGGCTTTGGAATGCGAGCATGAAAACGCCCCTGCTTACGCCGCTCGTTCCTGTATCTGCCATCGTCCGATCTTCGGAAAACGGAAGTCCGCTCGGTATGGGTCTGTTGTTTGCCCTGACCGGTGTGTGCCTTATTCTGTGCATCCTCTTGTGTAGAACGCGGTCCGCTTTGCGCATAAAATAAAGAGCATTGCTCGAGTTCGAACAATGCTCTTATTTTATGTTTGGACGTGATGGGGCGGTGCTTATTCCCCCGCGAGTTCGGCTTCGACCTGCTCCTTGAGAATCCGTTTCATGATCTTGCCGGTGCTGTTTCTCGGCAGATCGTCCACGATCTCAATGCGGCGCGGGATCTTGTATACCGCCAGATATTCCTTGAGCCATCTTAGAATTTCCTTGTGATGTGGCTGTTCCTCGCCTTCCTTCAGCACGATATAGGCGACGACGATCTCGCCGCGCAGCTTGTCGCTGACACCGATTACCGCCACATCTTTGATCTGTGGATGCTTGTAGAGGGCCTCTTCCACCTCTCTCGGATAGACGTTCAGACCCGATACGATGACCATGTCCTTCTTGCGGTCTACGATATAGATATAGTCTTCTTCGTCTTTTTGAGCCAGATCTCCCGTGTGCAGCCATCCGTTTCTGAGCGTTTCGGCGGTTTCCTCCGGGTTGTTGTAGTAACCCTGCATGATGTTCGGACCGCGCAGGAGGAGCTCGCCTACCGCACCGACAGGGAGATCCTCGTCGTTTTCGCCGCCGATCCGGAATTCAATTTCCGGCAGCTTTTGCCCGATGGATCCGGCTTTCTGTACGCCGGACGGGGGATTGAACATCGTAGCCGGCGAGGCTTCGGTCAACCCGTATCCTTCAATAATCGGAAGTCCCAGGATCTCTTTGACCTGACGGTAGATTTCGACGGGAAGCGCTGAGCCGCCGCAGACCGCTTTGCGCAGTTTCGGGAATTTAATATCATTCTTGCCTGCCTCGATGAGCACCATATACATGGCGGGAACACCCATGAAAATCGTCAGTTGCTTTGTCAAAAGTTCGCTGATGACGACTTTGGGCTGGAATGCTTCGATGATGTCCGTGGTCGCGCCTTTGAAGAGTGGGAGCAGGATACAGGTGGTAAAAGCGAACACATGAAACATCGGCAGCACGCACATGATCACATCGTCAACCTCTGTTTCGAGCGCCACATTGCACTGCCACGCGTTTGCGATCAGGTTGCCGTGAGAGAGCATCGCGGCTTTCGGATGACCCGTGGTGCCGGACGTGTAGAGGAATGTGGAAATCTCATTGGGGTCTTCCACAAGGTCAAAGTCCTCTCTTGGTGCCTTTTCTACTTCTTCAATCATTGCTACTCCGAGCGGGATCACGGTGAGTCCGAGCGCTTCGCCAAGGGAAGCCTCTGTGAGACCCGCCTTCTGCATAAGTCCTTCGTGAATGACGATGAACTTTGCGTCTGAGTCGGAGGCGATGAATTTTATTTCCTGGAGCGTCAGCATCGGATTGATGGGTACAATGACCGCAGCGTTTCTGACCGTGCCGAGGTAAACAAAGAAAAACTCAGGAGAGTTGCCGGTGTTCAAAATGACCTTATCGCCTTTCTTTACGCCCTTGCCCCTCAAATAGTTTGCATAGGCGATCGCTTTGTCATCAATATCAGCGTATGTGTATATTTCGTCCTTGAAAAGGACGGCCGGTTTATCGGCGGTATAGTTGTTTTTGTAGATTTGCCCGACACTGCTGATTCTTGATTCCATTCTTCAATCCTCCTGAAATATCCGCGATTGTCCGTCCGGTTTGGGCGGAATCATTCGCAACCACACCGTTTTATAATAAAACATTATACCACAGAAATGGGCGTTTACTTTAAGTAAAATGAGCGCATTCCCAGACCCGTTTCCCAAAGGACGTCTGCTGTGTCTGTGTTCATGCCCATTTCATCCTACTGCTGAACAGTAACTTTGTTGTTTGTGTTGCTCGTCACGAACAGTTTTCCGAGACCGGGCACGCGGCGGAGCGCCTGATAGATCATATAGGCAATTCCGAAATCAATCATGCTGTGAACGATTGAACCGAGTCCGATGAGCAGAATCACCATCTGCACAGAGGCATAGCCTTTCATCGCGCCGTTGAAGTAGAAGAAGAACACGACCGACACTTCACATACGGCATGGACGATTGCGACGAAGAACGAGAACACCTGAGATTTCAACGGCGACCGAAGCGTATCCGGACGATATTTCAGATAGGCGGAGCCGCCGAACGCGAAAACGATGTGTGAGGCTGCACGCAGCGCAACGACGATCGGAAAATTCATGAAAAATCCGAAAAAGGTGCCGATGGTTACGATGACGGCAACCGAGGGAGAAACCATCATCGCGAGAAAGATCGCGACATGGCTCGCCAACGTAAAGGATGCCGGTTCCAGAACGATTTTAAACGGCGATATGACCGGAATCACAATGCCGATTGCGATTAAGAGCGCAGTTGCTGTCAGGCGTTGCGCGGTCCATTTATATTCATGGGTGATTGAAGTCATTTGTCCTCCGCATTTCATAGGATGAGGTGCAATGAAATAAACTTTACATATGTCAAGACACCTGTAAAGTTTATAGGCAAATGCATTTGTTGTCAAGAAAAACACCCGCGTGTGATGCGGGTGTTTGAGTGTCATCAGTTTTGTTTAAGACAAACGATCAGTCCTTATAGAGGAATCCCAGCTTTTCGAGCTCTTTTTCGATCTTATCAAACTGCGCTTTGTTTTTGCAGGAGATGGTATGAAGATGAACCCCGCCGGTCAGTTCGGACAACAGTACCTGTTCGCCCATATTGAATTCTTCCATAAACCGATCCACATCCTCCGACGTCGATAGATTTAAGGGACCGCTCAAATCTCCGTAATACGGGTGAGAAACATTGACGTCCAATACTTCGCCACCATGAGAGATGATCACATTAAGCTCCTTCGCTGTGTCCAAGCGGCTGTGAAGGCATGCGATCTTTCCGATATAGCGACCGGAAACAGGCACAAACATCGTGTAGCCCCTCGGCGTTGCGATGATGTCTTGATTGCTTGCACGCAACAGCGCGACATCCCCTACGATCACCTGCCTGGTAACTTCAAATTGTTCGGCAAGCTTCGAGGCGCTCACAGGAACTGCTGCTTCGCGAAGAATTTCCAGTATTTTGTTTCTTCTTTCAACCCCACCCATGTAACCCATTATAGACGTTAAAGTGCAGCGGTGTCAACAAGACACAAGAGGTCAGAGATTTTCCCGAAGTGCCTCCTCTAAGATTTCCAGACCCTTTTCAAGCTGCTCATCTGTGACACACAACGGACACAGGAAACGAATGGCGTTTCCGAAAGTCCCTGCGCTCTCGATCATGAGACCTTTCTTCCATGCGGAAGCGACAACCGCGTTCACGAGCTCCGGGTTCGGCGTCTTTTTCTCATCCTTGATGAATTCCACGCCAAGCATTGCGCCCACGCCGCGCACATCACCGATAACGGGATATTTGGCTTTCCATTCAAGGAATTTTTTCGTCGCAATATCGGCGATGTGCCGCGCTTTTGCGGGATAGTCATCCCGCTGCATGATCTCGAGCACCTTCAGGGCGGATGCGCAGGAAAGCGCGTTGCCGTTGAACGTTCCGCCGATCGTGCCGGGGGTGACCTTCTCCATAATCTCTTTCGACGTAACGACGCCGGCGAGGGGAAGTCCGCCTGCAACGGATTTTGCAAAGGTCATGATATCCGGCGCACAGCCCGCTTCCTTGTAATAATCGGAGACAAACATACGACCGCTTCTGGCAAACCCGGTCTGGACTTCGTCCGTGATCAGCAGAATGCCGTTATCGTCGCAGATCTTTCTGACCGCCTTCACCCATTCGAGCGGTGCCGGCACAAATCCGCCTTCGCCCTGAACCGGTTCGAATACGATCGCCGCAACATGCTTCGCCGGCGAGTGCGTATCGAAAAGTGATTCCAGTCTTTCAATATAGTAGCTGATCGCTTCCGCTTCGGAAAGATCCCCCGGTGCGCGATAAAGATAGGGGAACTCGGCTCTGTATACACCGTCCGGAAAAGGTCCCATCCCGATGGCATATGCTTTTTTCGACGTCATCGTCATCGTCAGAAGGGTCCGCCCGTGAAATGAGCCCGAAAAGACGATGATGTTCGGTCTGCCCGTAGCGCCCTTTGCGATTTTCACCGCATTTTCATCCGACTCTGCGCCTGTATTGGTGAGAAATACCTGTTTTGCATCTCCCCGGACCGGTCCGATCTTCCCGAGCGCTTCTGCGTAGTCGAGGTAGAGCGGATTCGTGGTGATGTTCATCATCGAATGGAAATACTTGTCTGCCTGATCCTTGACCGCAGCGACCAGCTCCGGATGTGTGTAGCCGATATTCAGCACACCGACGCCGCCGATCCAGTCCAAAAAGACGTTTCCGTCGACATCCTCGATCATCGCGCCTTCGCCGCGCTTTATGACGATCGGGTAGATAGATTTCACGGCCGCGGGAATGACCTGCGCGCGTTTCTCAAGCGCCGCCTTGGCTATGGGACCCGGCAGTTCGGTTTTTATTGCTGGTAGAGATTCTCTGAGTGACATTTAAACATACCTCCTTGTTTATGAATGTTACGACATATTCATATTATAGACGATTTATCGCAAACCTTCTATCTGTATCGGCTTATTCTCAAATGAATTTTATGGAGAGGGATCCTTTTCGGGCACCTCCGCAACCGAAGCCGCAAGCCCCAGCGTTTCTTTCTCAAGCCGAATCAAACGGTTGCTGATATCCGAAACACTTGCGGGGTCGTTTTCCTTTGATGCTGCGAGCTCCGTTTTGTAGAGGACGGATTCAAGCGCTTTTCGAACGCCCGCAATCCGATTTCGCAGCGCTTCGATCGATTCGGGGCTTACGATGTCGGACATGACGTCTGCATCGGTTCGCGC
The DNA here is from genome assembly GCA_031260885.1 of Eubacteriales Family XIII. Incertae Sedis bacterium. Taxonomy (GTDB): domain Bacteria; phylum Bacillota; class Clostridia; order Peptostreptococcales; family Anaerovoracaceae; genus JAISKP01. The sequence goes on along the minus strand of JAISKP010000190.1, from coordinate 6,959 downwards.
CGCGCCGCCGTCCACTTTAAATTCGGAATAGGTTTCGACGGCGATGGGCATAAAGCCGGTCTCGTCCCGAATCGAAGCAGCCAAATCTCTTTTTGCTTGCAGCTCGCCGTGGACCAGAAAAAAAGCTTCGGGTTTCACGCGAAATCCCTTTGCCCATGCCAACAGACCGTTCCTGTCCGCATGTGCGGAAAAGCCCTCCAGATTGTGAATCTGTGCATTTACGGTGACTTCTTCGCCAAACAGCATGACGGTCTTTGCGCCTTCGAGGAGTTTCCGCCCAAGCGTGCCTTCTCCCTGATAGCCGACGAAGACAATGGATGAAGTTCGCTCCCAGAGATGATGTTTTAGATGGTGGCGGATCCTGCCGGCCTCACACATGCCGCTGGCAGAAATGATGATCTTCGGCTCCTTTGTATCATTCAGTGCCTTGGATTCTTCCGTTGATTTTGTAAAACGCAGATTCACAAAATCAAGCGGGTCATCGCCCGAAAGCACTTTATCTCGAAATGCTTCATCAAAAGACTGCGTGTTCTTCCGGAAGACCTCCGTTGCGGCTGTCGCCATGGGGCTGTCAATATAGACCTTGACGTCTTTCAGGGCATCGCGGTACCGGCTGTTCGCCTCGTAAAAATCATTCAGTTCGTAGATCAACTCCTGCGTTCTGCCGACCGCAAACGAAGGAATGACGACCGTCCCGCCGCGGCGCACAGTCGAGACGAGGATGTCCGCAAGTTTCTGAATGCTATCGTCACCTTCCTCGTGAACGCGGTTGCCGTAGGTGCTTTCCATAATGACCACATCGGCGGATTTGATCAGCTTCGGGTCGCGCAGCATCGGACGTCCGACCACGCCCAGATCGCCGGAAAATACGAGCTTTGTATTGTGATCGCCCCTGCCGGTCCACAACTCGATGATCGAAGAACCGATGATGTGTCCCGCTTCGTTCAGCACGAACTTCACACCGGGCAGCGGTTCAATCAACTGATCATACCCGACGGGCACCACATGCTTAAGAGACGCCTCCGCATCCCGTACCGTGTAGAGTGGCATCGTTTCAGACTTCCCGGCCCGAAGCGCCTTCCGGCTTTTCCACTCGGCTTCCTTCTCATGGATATACGCGCTGTCACGCAGCATGACCGAGACGAGATCCGCGGTCGCATCCGTACAATAAATGGATCCGTGAAACCCCTGTTTGACCAACAGCGGAATTCTGCCGCAGTGATCGACGTGCGCGTGGCTCAGGATCATAAAATCGATTTCAGCCGGACTGAATGGAAACGGCTTGTAATTTTGTGCTTCGATGCTTCCGCCGCCTTGAAACTGACCGCAGTCGAGCAGAATATTGACCTCCCGCGTATCCGTATCTGCTGTTACGAGATGACAGGAACCCGTCACACCATCGGCGGCGCCACAAAACTTTATTTTCATTCAGATTCCTCCTCTTACAGATCGATACACTCGCATAGAAATTATATCATAGGTTATGCTATAATTTTCTCATGAGAACGAAAGAAACGTACAGCGCATTGCTGTCTGCACTCGAATCGGGGTACCGCGCAGTTGTCTTGTCCAAGTACAGCGAATCAGGAATCGCTAAGGCTGTGTGCCGCGAGGACGAGCCGGACGGATGGGCACAAGTGGATGCGCTGCTGACAGATCCTGCGGTTATTCAAGACGGTCCTGTCACGCAACTCAAAACGGAAACGGAGATCACGGTCATTGAGCAGTATGCACCGAAGCCGCGCATGATCATTTTGGGCGGTGGACACATCGCGCTGGCGCTCGTAAAGATGGCAAAGCTTACCGACTTCTATACGGTCGTCTTTGATGATCGTCCGATGTATGCAAACCCGGAAAGATTTCCCGAAGCAGATGAGGTCATCTGCGATGATTTCAGCCGAGTCTTTTCCCGTTTAAAAATCCGCACCACCGACTATGTCGTCATTGTCACGCGTGGGCACAAGCACGACACCGAATGTCTCGAAGGTCTTCTCGCCGGAATTGCGCCGACTTATACGGGCATGATCGGTTCAAGGCGGCGCGTCGCAATCGTTCTGAAACAGCTTGAATCGGAAGGCTACCCGGCAGCGCGCCTCGACGAGATCTATACGCCCATCGGTCTCAAGATCGGCGCAGTGACGCCTGCGGAAATCTCGGTCGCCATTCTGGCGGAGATCATCGAAGTGAAGCGAAAGGGAAAAGGACTCGTCTCCGGACTGACCTCTGACGTAGAAATCGTCGAATGGCTTGCAGGTTGTGGCGATGAAGCGGACGCGCTGATCACGATCCTTGAAACGCACGGTTCGGTACCGCGGGATACAGGTGCGAAGATGGCCATGACCTACGAGGGCAAAACCATAAACACGATCGGGGGCGGTTGTGCCGAATCCGATGTCATGCAGCAGGCGCGTACCGTCATCCGCGAAGGCGGTTTCAGGATTTTGACGGTCGACATGACCGACACTGCCGAAGAAGATGGGATGGTCTGTGGCGGAACGATGCAGGTTCTCGTCGAAAGCACAAAAGGAGCTTGACATATGGCCACCGTAAAACCGTTTAAAGCGATCCGCCCCGCAATGGACAAGGCGTCTGCCGTTGCCGCGTTGCCCTACGATGTCATGAACACAGCGGAGGCACGCGAAACGGCAATGGGCAACCCGGATTCCTTCCTGCACGTGGATAAGGCGGAGATCGATCTGCCGGATAGCGTCTCCCCATATGACGACACCGTCTACGAAAAAGCAAGGGAGAACTATCTAAAGCTCCTTTCAAACGCGACGCTGATCCGTGACGACACACCGGGCTATTATATCTATCGGCTCACGATGAACGGACGGTCTCAGACAGGCATCGTCGGTTGTCCCGCCGTAGACGATTACCTCGAAAACCGTATTAAGAAGCACGAGCTGACGCGGGCGGACAAGGAAGCGGACCGCATCCGCCACGTCGATACCCTAAACGCCAATACGGGACCGATCTTTCTGGCGCACAGACCATCGTCCGCGCTCTCAAAGCTTGTGGAAGACTGGATCGCTGCACACGCTGCCGTCTATGATTTCACCTCGGACGGCAGCGTCCGAAACGAAGCATGGATCGTCGATGATCCACAGATCGTATCGGACATTGAAACGGCGTTTGCCGGCATCGATGTGCTTTACATCGCGGACGGACATCACAGGTGTGCCTCTGCGGTAAGGGTTTGCGAAAAACGCCGCGCCGCAAAGCCGGAATACACGGGAGATGAGGAATTCAACTATTTCTTGGCTGTCATCTTCCCGTCCGATCAGCTTAAAATCTTCGATTACAACAGGCTAATCAGGGATCTGAACGGGCTGACGGAAGAAACTTTTCTGAAAAAGGTCGCAGGACGGTTTGACATCATACCGGCGAAAACGCCGGTCTCGCCACAAAGAGCGCATACCTTCGGCATGTACTTAAACGGAAAGTGGTATCACTTATCCTACAAATTCAGTTCATGCGAGCGCGATACGGACGAGGCCGATCGGGATGAAGCCGCCGCATCAAATCCAAGCGTTTTGAACGCGTCGACGAATCCCGTATCCAAATTGGACGTTTCTATTCTGCAGCGTGAATTGCTCCAACCCATTCTCGGTATAGAAGACCCGCGCACGGACAAGCGCATCGACTTCGTAGGCGGTATCAGAGGATTAAAGGAACTGGAACGGCGCGTCGATACCGACATGAAGGTCGCTTTTTCCATGTATCCGACCACCATCGACGAGCTCATGGACATTGCGGATGCCGACAGGATCATGCCGCCCAAAAGCACATGGTTCGAGCCCAAATTGCTCAGCGGGCTGTTCATCCACGAACTGGACTGAATATATTGCGATTCGGGGATAATCGGCTGGGACTGTAGTGAAAACGACCCCGGGGATCCGGAGTCGTTTGTTTCTGTTTGAACTGTAGTTTTTTACTTTACGCTGAAGAGAATCTCACCGTAGCTGGGCAGCGGCCAATATCCTTCGTCGACGATCAGTTCGAGCGCATCGACGGTCGCGCGCAGTTTGTCCATCGCCGTGATGACTTTATCGCGATAATACTTCGCATGTTTTGCAGAGTCTTCGCCTTCCTTTGCTCCTGCAAGCGCTGCCTGCAATACAGCGATATCCTTGCTGAGCGCCTCGGACAGTTTCGAAATCCTTGCGAGCAGATCCTTCTCAAGCACAGCACTGTAGGATGCGCCGGCGGCTTTCTTCGCACCGATCGCAGCGGCGATCTCCGCCGCGTAGGAGATGACTGCGGGAGCGATCGCCTTGTTCGCGAGATCGAGCATGGCGAGCGCCTCAATCGTCAAAATTTTCACATAGGCTTCGAGGTGCAGTTCCGTACGCGAGATGGCTTCGGTCTTTGTCAGGACGCCGTGGCGTTCAAAGATCGCAATGTTTTCGGGCTTGACGAAAAGCGGCAGGGCTTCCGGCGTGGATTTTAGATTCAGAAGGCCTCTCGCCTTTGCTTCCTTCACCCATTCGTCAGCGTAGTTGTTGCCGTTGAAGATAATGCGTTCATGCGCAAGGATCGTCTCTTTGACAATAGACGCAACCGCCTTGTTGAGATCTTTGGCTTTTTCAAGCTTCGTCGCGAATTCCTCGAGCACGTCTGCGACGATCGTGTTCAGGATGAACAGAGGACCTGCGATCGAGAGGGAAGAACCGACCATGCGGAACTCGAATTTGTTTCCGGTGAACGCGAAGGGCGAAGTCCTGTTGCGATCCGTCGTATCCTTCGGGATTCCCGGCAATACATCGACGCCGATGTTCATTTTGGCGCCATCCTTCTTCGCAACCTTGCCGTCCGTCTTGATCGCATCAAGAACCTCCGTCAGTTCCTCGCCGAGGAAGATCGAGATGATAGCGGGCGGCGCTTCCGCAACGCCGAGCCTGTGGTCGTTGGCAGCGGTCGCAACGGAGATGCGGAGAAGATCTTGATGCAGATCGACCGCCTTGATGACGGCGCTCAGGAACAGAAGAAACCGCGCGTTTTCGGAGGGCGTCTTACCGGGATTCAGCAGATTATCCCCCTTGACCGTGCTGATGGACCAGTTGCAGTGCTTGCCGTTGCCATTGACGCCGGCAAAGGGCTTCTCGTTGATCAGGCAGACGAGACCGTGTTTTGCCGCGACGGATTTGAGCGTCTCCATGATGAGCTGATTGTGATCAGTTGCGATATTTGCGGTCTCGTAGATCGCGGCAAGTTCATGCTGCGCAGGAGCGACTTCGTTGTGACGGGTTCTGCTCGGAATGCCGAGCGCCCAGAGCGTTTCATCGAGATCCTGCATGAATTCGGCGACTCTCGGCTTGATCGCACCGAAGTAATGATCTTCGAGTTCCTGACCTTTCGGCGGCGGCGAACCGAAGAGCGTACGCCCGGCATAGATGAGGTCGGGGCGTTCGTCATAAACGGAATCGTCGATGAGAAAATATTCCTGTTCCGCACCGCAATTCGCGATGATGCCGGTATCTCCCTTTTCGCCGAATAACTTCAGAATGCGGCTACCCTGCTTGGAGAGCGCCTGCATCGAACGGAGCAGCGGCGTCTTTTTGTCGAGCGCTTCTCCGCCGTATGAGCAGAATACGGTTGGAATGTAGAGGACGTGATTCTTTACGAAAGCGGGAGAAGTCGGATCCCATGCGGTATAGCCTCTGGCTTCGAACGTGGCGCGGATGCCGCCGCTCGGGAAGCTGGATGCATCCGGTTCACCCTTGATAAGCTCTTTTCCCGAAAATTCCAAAACCAATTCTTTGTTACCGTGAAAGTTGATAAAAGATTCATGTTTTTCGGCGGTGATGCCTGTCAGCGGCTGAAACCAGTGCGTGAAGTGCGTCGCACCTTTTTCGCTCGCCCACTCGCACATGGCTTTTGCGATGATGTCCGCGTTGTCAGCATCGAGCGGCGTCCTGTTCTTTATGCTGTTTGTAAGAGAGACGTAGACCTTGCTCGGGAGTCGCTCCTTCATAACCTTTTCGTTGAATACGCTGCTTTCATAGTCCTGCGTCAAATCATACATGCTCAATCATCCTTTCTGCTGACAGCGAAACCGTTTATGCGATTTATAGGAAGTATTTCGGCGATCTTTTGCGGATCAAACGAATCGCATTCCTTAATGTACGGATCTATTGTATACGCAAAAATGAATGCTGTCAATCTTTCAAGTCTAAATTTTCAGAATATTTCACTAATTTATTGGAACGATTTTTTATGATATAATAACGCCCATGGAAATTGAACTGAAATACAATATCGTAGATCACACCCAGATGAACACCATCTGGGATGATGAATACCTGAAATCGATCGAAGAGAACGATTCGCGTGGGACTGTCCATATGAAGGCGGTCTATTTCGACACAGAATCCCTCGTTTTATCGAAGAATTTCATCGCTTTCCGTATTCGCAGGGAAGGGGATCGCGTCATCGGAACCCTGAAGTGGGGTAACGACGATGACGTTGCGGCGACAGGTCTTTATGTCCGCGAGGAAGTCAACGTCCCGGTGAAAGACGACACCTGTTTTCTGTTGCCGGATCCAGGCATTTTTCATGAAAGCCGGGAGGGAAAAGCACTTCTCGATCTGATCGACGGGGCACCGTTGGTCTGTATCTTTGAAACGACGTTCACCAGAAGAAAGTTCCGCATCGACAATGGGGAAACCATATGCGAGGTATCGTTTGACGAGGGAGAGATCCGATCCGGCGACGATGTGATGCCGATCAGCGAGCTCGAAATAGAATTGTTTTCGGGCAGTCAGGATGAGATGATCCGTATTGGCGAGATGCTTTCGCAGCGGTACGGACTCAATCCGGAAAAACGCAGCAAATATGCCAGAGGACTCATGTTGACAAATCTGATACAAAAGTAAATTAACGTAAATAAACGCCGCAGTTTGGAAGGATGCAGAATGTATTTTAATTATCTTGATACCGCAGACAAAGAAGTCGCA
>JAISKP010000184.1 GCA_031260885.1 Eubacteriales Family XIII. Incertae Sedis bacterium | reverse complement strand
GGGCAAAACTTTACAGTGTCCGTTATTGTTTTTCCGCATTTTGAACAATACATATCCAAATCTCCTTGATTTTCAAGCTTCTGACCCGTCCCCTTTTGTCTTTTTTCGCGGACTTCATTCAACATCGCTGCTTATCGATCCGAAAAAATATGCATCCGGTTTTGACAAATGGCGGGCTATCCACTGGGGACACAATCGTTTCTCTAAAAGTATGTGTTCACCGCGAATTCAAATTGATCTATAAATATCCGCTTGAAATTGCTGATGTTGTTTTGTTCATAAAATAGCAGCATTGATTTTTTATACTCTACGGAATCCACGGTACGAAACGAAATCGGGCAATAATCATTCTCCATGAGAATTGCGTTGCTTACAATGCGGGCAGTCCTCTTGTTTCCATCCATAAACGGCTGAATATAGGAGATCAAAATCAAAGCAAGGAACGCTTTTTCGAAAATGTTCTTCCTTTCATTGATCAGCGCACAAACGGTAGTCATCGCCTCTTTTATCTGAAATTCATTATCAAGCGGCTGGTAGTTGGTTCCGAAAATACCGACCCTGCGATTGCGCAGGTTTTTATCAACGTCCAGATCTTTGATCAGAATGCGATGAATATCTTCAATGCCGGCGACGGACAGCGGATTTAAATAATCGTTATGTGCGATAAGAAAGTCAATCGCTTCCTTATGATTCAGTAGCATGACCGCCTCATCTTTTGTCTTTCCGGAAGCCGTTTCCTTTTCCTTCAGCAGACGTTCCGTTTCAAGCAGCGAATAGGTATTGCCTTCGATCTGTGAAGATTTCCAACTCAGGTCTATGGCGAGTCGCTCCAGCTCTTTTCGGTAAGCCGCCTTGCTGAGTGTCTCAATGTTACTGCTGAATATACTTTGAAGCGTATTCAGCCTGTTAAGTTCCGGCTCGGAAAAAATCCCGATCTGATCGAGAACCTCCCGGATCAGTTCCCAACTGAAGGATGTTTTGATTTCTCTTTCATCTATTTCTTGTTCATAGTATTGATCCATATCAATTGGTTTTAGAACTTCATACGACGAAGAAATGGTGTAACGAGTGCTTCGTCCCCGCCCGGTCATCGTGAGAAGATTTTCCGAAACCAATTTCGAGAGGTTTCTCTTAACGGTGGGGAGACTGACGGGGGAAACAGCCGAGAGAAAATCGGCGACTTCACCGGAAGCAGCAAATTTCTTTTCTTTGATGAACTCGATAATCTTGCTTTCACGTTCGCTTATCATAGTGAATTCTCCGTTTCGGCTCATTCTATTTGGCTCATTTGTCTTGCATCATCCGGTTTGGATTATTTGTTTCGGCTCATCCGGATCGGTTTTACGGCTCAATTATATCATAATTCAAACCGTATTTCTCATTTTTATGAGCCGATCATAACAGTCGTTTGATTGAAAAGTAAATTCCGTGAAACGGTGTAGCTGTCAAGCAAAGTGCCATTTTGCCGCGAATCTTCACCGCAAAATTTTCATTGAAATTTCAACGATTTTCAAAAACCAATACGTTTACATAGGTAGTCAAAACCGCATTTCCCTGCTATATTTTTGTTATCGGATGGCAAAAGGAGATGGCTTTGTGGCTTCATCACCCACAAAACCGCCGATCCAGCAATTTGTGATTTGGATTTCTAAATAATCCGCACAAATGAAAATCATCCTGATACATTTGTAGTTAGCCGTAATAACGATTTGGAGGGAGAATTTGATGAAGAAATATATTTGCCTGATTACTGTGATGTTGCTATTAAGCGGATGTACGACTTCTTTGCCGACGGTGGGAAATGAAACGAGGGAACCGGCTTCGGTAACGAATGAAACCACGATTACCATGCTGGAGCAAATCAATCTTGGCGATACCATCATTGATGGTAACATCATTAATGGTAACATTATTGAAGTACCGCAGCTTGTCACATCAAAGCCTTCGGCGGCGGCGGATGCCATAAATGAGAAAATTCTCGATTTTGCAGGGGACTATAAATCATACATGATGCCCTCAGGTCCCGATGATTTTTCTTGGATTGAACTTATATGCTATCCGTTCATCGGGGAGCGGTATGCGCAGATTGTCATGACACGCAACGAATACCCAACTTACGGCACCGACGGAGATCTTGCAACCTTCACCTACGATATGCAAAGTGACACCGAAGTCACGCTGCAGGAAGCCTCAAAGAAAGATGATCTTGACGCATTCGCTGTGGAATTCATAGAAGACGAGACCACTGAAGAAGCTACTGTGGAAGAAATTACGCCGGTTGGATTCCTGCTGGATGAAGACGGGGGTGCCACCCGGTATTTCTTTGAAGCATACATCGGTCATAAAGATTCCGAAGGATGGAAATCCTGTTACACCCGTATGCCGGACGGCCGGTTTCTCCAATTTTTAGGATTCACCATCGATGAACTCATGGAAATGGATTCGCCGCTTTACTACGCATCCGATTACAGGGATGTCCTCGGCGATACCTGGGCCTGCTGGGATTATGACACAAAGGAAGAAATCGCCGCGCTTTCCATAGAGGAGGATGGGAATTGTGAGATCAGTTTTGTGGATGACGGAAGTCCCATAGATGGCAAATGGACAAAATATATCAACGTGTTGTACTTCGAGTTTGACGGGCTTCCTCCCGTATTCACCGGATATTCGAAACATTTAACCGGGATCAACATAGGTGTTTCGCCGCCGTCCCGAAGCAGAGATTTCTATCTTTTTCAAGAGCCGGAACACCCCACGATAAAGACCGCATCGGGCATCGTGATCACTGCCTATAATCACAGCCAAAGTGATCCATTGCCGGCAGATCCGGACTTGGAAGGATCCGCTCCGATGGCGACATTTGATGAATATGTTCCGCAGTTTTCCGGTTTCCCTGATGAGAAGAAGCAGACAGAGATCAATACCGCACTGCAAAATGAGGTGAGCGCGGATCTCGAATCCTATCTTTCCGAACTCCGGGATATGTGGGATATGGCGGAAAACGATGATTATTACAGCGCGGGGTTATACTATGATGTATCCTATAAGTATATGGGAGAAGACGGGCGTGTACTGCAGATCGGGAAGTATTCAGACTATTATTTGGGCGGCGCACATGGTACGCAAGGCGCTACGTACAGTCTATATGATATTGATCAGACAAAACGGTTGGCGCTGGGTGACCTGTTTACTGCCTCCGCGATTAATAACGGAGAAGCGGCAAATGCGTTGTTTCGTGGGATCGATACCGTATTTGAAACAGGGACAGAATCTTTGTCGAAAGAGGATTTTGAGGACATCAGTTATCCTGAGTCCATCGATATGAAAGCACAGGATTATTACATCCAAGACGGCAATTTGATTCTTGTTTATCAGCCATATGAAATCGCCTCATACGCCACCGGCATAGTAGAATTTCCGATTCCGATGCGTGACCTAAGCGGCGTGCTGCGACCGGAATACAAGGGGCTGCGGTTTGAAAGTTAGGGAGGACTGATTCGATCTTTTAAATATCTGTTGTAAAATATCCTCGGCTAATATATTCTAAAGCTATGAGAAAAATTGTATCTGTAGGTGAAGCACGAGAATTGCTTCTTGCACTTCCGATATACAATAAAACTGAACGCGTTCCGCTGACCGATGCACTTGACCGGATTGCAGCGCGTGATTTTTTCGCGCTTCTTCCTTACCCGCCATTCACCCGCAGCCCGTTTGACGGTTATGCATTTCGAAGCGCAGATACCTTTTCTGCGTCTGAGGAGCATCCGGCAGTGCTGGAAATCAACCAGGAGATTCCATGCGGTGTGATGCCGGTTTCGCCTGTTTCAAACGGATATGCTGCCAAGATTCTCACGGGAGCTCCTGTTCCGGAGGGCGCAGATGTCATTTTGAAGTTTGAAGATACATTGTTTTCGGATAAAGACGTTCGGATATTTGCACCGCAGAAACCGAACACGAACATCATCAAAACGGGTGAAGATTTTTCGGTAGGTACGTTGCTTGTCAAGGGTGGAACGGTGATTACGCCTGCGGTCTTAGGCATCTTTGCGTCGCAGGGAATTGCCGAAATCGAGGTGTTTACGCGGCCGGTTGTGTCGATCATCAATACGGGGACAGAACTTATCAAACCGGGTAAGCCGGTAGAACCTGCAAAGATCTATAATAACAGCATGTATACACTGCAGGGTTACCTGCGGGATTTCGGTGCCGATTTTTTGGACGGCGGCATTGTGGAAGACGATATTGCCAAGATCAACGCGGCGATCGAAGCGACCTTCGATGCTTCCGATATGATCGTGACGACGGGCGGCGCATCGGTCGGTGATTACGACTGCGCATTGCGCGCTGCCGAACAGGCGGGCGGAGACATCCTGTTCTGGAAGACAGATATGAAGCCGGGCGGTTCGATGCTTGCCTACACGCTGCGCGGTAAACTGGTTCTTGCCCTGTCCGGAAGCCCCGGTGCGGCGGCGCTGGGTCTTCTCTATATCGCGCTTCCCTATATCCGGAAACTGTGCGGTAGAGCAGACGTCATTTCCGAGGTCTGCACGGTACGCCTGAAGAACGATTACAAAAAGGACAGCCCGAAGCTGCGCCTCATACGCGGATACCTTTCCATCGAGGTCGGGAACGCGTACTTCATAGAAAACAAAAGCCAGGGGAGCGGTGACATTTCATCGCTTTCACGCTGCGATCTGCTTGCTGAGATCCCGGCGGGAAGCCCGCCTCTTGCTGCGGGAGCACTGGTCAGGGCATACCGGATTTAGAGGATCCCGCTCATGATCGACCGATTTGGACGCAACATCAATTATCTCAGGCTTTCCGTGACGGATTTATGCAATCTGCGTTGTATTTACTGCATGCCTGAAGAAGGTGTGGTGAAGCGCAGCCATTACGATATTCTAACCGTGGAAGAGATCGGGGAGATTGTTGATTCTGCTGCAAGTCTCGGCATTACAAAAATTCGCCTGACAGGCGGCGAACCGTTGGTTCGGCGCGGCATCTTGGATATTGTCCGCAAAGTCGCGGGGACGCCGGGCATCGAGGAAGTCTGTTTGACGACAAACGGTGTGCTTTTGCCTCAGATGGCGGATGAGCTCAAATCCGCCGGCGTGGATCGCGTCAATATCAGCATGGATAGTCTCGATCCGGAAACGTATCAGCGGATTACGCGCATCGGTACGCTCGAAGCGGCGTTGTACGGCGTTCGTGCGGCGCTTGAAGCAGGACTTACGCCGATCAAGATCAATGCCGTACTGATGGGCGGCGTCAATACAGACGATATAAGACCGCTGATCGAGTTGACGAAACAGGGCGACATCAGCGTGCGGTTCATCGAGGTGATGCCCGTTGGTGAGTGCGCCGAATGGAGCAAAGAGCGTTTTGTAAACAATGACATGGTCCTGGACATGGACCCGGCACTCGAGTTCATCGGCACGAACGGTGTTTCACGGCTGTACAGACACAGGGACGGCATCGGTTCCGTGGGATTGATCAGCCCGATTAGCGCGCACTTCTGTCCGGGCTGTAATAAAATACGAGTTACATCTGATGGCAAACTCAAGCCCTGCCTGCATTCATCGGAAGAAATTCCGATAAAGGGGCTAAGGGGTGCGGCACTGACCGAAGCGATCCGAAACGGAATTCTTGGCAAACCGCTCAAGCACAATCTTGGAGCGGGCAACGTCAGTGAAAGTCTGCGCAATATGAATGCGATCGGAGGATAGATCCCTATGGGCGAGTTTACGCATTTTAATGAAGAAGGTCGCGCACGGATGGTGGACGTCTCCGAAAAGGAAGCGACGCTACGTGAGGCTGTGGCCGGGGCGCGGGTGATTGTAAACCAAGAGACATTTGCGCTGATCATGGGAGGGCGCGTGAAGAAAGGCGACGTGTTCGCTGTTGCTCAGGTGGCAGGCATCATGGCAACGAAGCATACTTCTGGACTCATTCCGATGTGTCATCCGATCGCGGTCACGGGCGTCGATATTTCGTTTGAGCCGGACGAGGCATCGGGTGCCATCGACATTTTTGCAACGGTGAAGTGCAAGGGGGAAACAGGGGTGGAGATGGAGGCGCTTACTGCGGTTTCCGTCGCTGCTTTGACGATCTATGATATGTGTAAGGCACTGCAGCGGGATATAGAGATCACAAATATCCGCCTACTTCGGAAGTCCGGCGGAAAATCCGGCGAATTTGTAAGGGAATAGTATAACATTCGGCGTTAGGAGCAAAGCTATGGCAGTGGTGAAAGCGGTTTGCATCAGCGAACAGAAGGGGGTGCGAAAGCATCCTGTTGACGAGATTGCGGTGCGGAAAGATGGGGGCGTTGTCGGCGATGCGCACGGCGAAGATTTAAAACGGCAGATCAGCCTTTTGGGGGATGAGAGTGTTGAAAAACTTCGCTGGGCGATGCCTGAACTGGCACCGGGCGATTTTGCGGAAAATATTCTGGTGGAAGGCGTGACCCTCTATGAACTCCCGATCGGCACGGAACTTCGGATCGGCGAGACGCTGCTAAAAGTCACACAGATCGGGAAAGAATGCCATCAGGGATGTGAGATCCGCCGGATCACGGGCGACTGCGTGATGCCCAGAGAAGGCGTCTTTGCCCGCGTTTTGACGGAGGGTGTGATTCGCCCGGGCGATGTGCTTGAAGTCATCCCTGCGGAGAACTGAGGAAAAGACGGTAAAGGCAGAAGCTGAATTGGAAGCTGCATAGACGATCATAGAGGAACGACGATATGACTGAGAGATATACGGCAGCCGTCTTGACGGTGAGTGATAAGGGGGCGCGCGGGGAGCGCGTCGATACGGGCGGACCGCTTGTGCAGGAGATGCTTGAAGCGGCGGGATATGCGGTGGTCCTGACTGCGCTCGTGCCCGACGAACAGGATTTGATCGAGGCGAAGTTGATCGAATTCGCGGATGTAAGCGGTGTGGCGCTTGCGGTCACGACGGGCGGTACGGGATTTGCGCCGCGCGATGTGACGCCCGAGGCGACGATCGCGGTGTCGGACAAGCTTGTGCCCGGGATTCCCGAGGCCATGCGTGCGGAGAGCATGAAGGTGACGAACAAGGCGATGCTGTCGAGGCTCGCCGCCGGGATTCGGGGCAGGACGCTCATCATCAACCTGCCGGGGAGTCCAAAGGCGATTCGTGAAAATCTTAACATAGTGCTTTCGGTGCTCGATCACGGGCTGGATGTGCTGCGCGGCGCTCCTACGGATTGCGGACAGCCGGATCCGAAGCGAGGTTGATGGTTTATTGAACCTGCGGAAGCAGATGCGCAGCGTACGTGATAAGGAATAGAGTTGCAGAGGTAAACAAATGAAAGAAATCAAAACGGTCGATGCGGTCGGACATGTGATCTGCCACGATATCTCGCAGATCATTCCGGGCGGAAAGCGCGGCGTTCCGTTTAAGAAAGGTCATATCGTCCGCGAGGAAGATATCGCGGTGTTGCACAGCCTCGGTAAGATGCACCTCTTTGTCTGGGAACCGGATGAAAATCTCGTCCATGAAAACGAAGCCGCCGCAATATTATACGGACTGATCGGCGGAATCAATACAAAGGGGAATGAACCGAGTGAGGGAAAGATTACGGTGACCGCTGCGGTAGACGGCGTCCTGCGCATCGATAAAGATCGGCTGTTTGCGTTGAATATGACCGACGATGCCGCCGTCGCCGCGCGGCATGATTTCGCACCCGTGCGCAAGGGTGATTCACTTGCCGCTACGCGCATCATTCCGCTTTTCATCGAAAAAGAAAAACTGCAGACAATTCGGGAAATCGGCGTAGGCGCACCGATCCTGAATGTCCTTCCGTATAAGCATATGAAGGTTGGCATCGTCACAACCGGAAACGAAGTCTATGAAGGCTTGATTCAGGATGGGTTTGCGCCGATTCTGCGCAAAAAGCTCGCGGAATTTGATGTGGAAGATCTCGGTCAGATCATCGTTCCGGACGATAATGAATCTGCAACGAAGGCCATTCTGAAATTCAAAGAAGAAGGCGCGGATCTGATCCTGGTGACCGGCGGCATGAGCGTCGATCCCGACGACCGCACGCCGCTTGCGATCCGAAACACAGGCGCCGAGGTCATCACCTACGGCACGCCGGTTTTCCCCGGGGCGATGTTCCTCGTATCCTACCTTGAGGGTTCGGTCGTGCTCGGGCTTCCCGGAGGTTTGTTGCATTCGAAACGGTCGATGTTTGACATCCTGTTGCCACGCATCCTTGCGGGGATCCGCATCGAAAATGAGGACATCAAAGCCCTCGGTCTCGGCGGTCTCTGTCTGAACTGCGAGACTTGCGTCTTTCCGATCTGCGGATTCGGTGCCGTCTGATCGTTAAAATATTTTTCATATATGTTCTGGATAGAACGGATTTTTTAGTTTGAATGTGCTATGCTATATACATGTGTGGACGATTTTCTGTGGATTTAGAAGGTAGAAGTTGAGGAAAATGAACGAAGACGTAAATCTTAACAGCGCGTACAAACCGCTGAGTGCGTATTTCTTGGCGGATTATATTATTGAAAAACATGCCAAGTCCATTGGGCCTATCGAGAAATTGAAATTACAGAAAATGCTGTACTATACGCAAGCATATTCACTGGTCAATCGCGGCATGCCGGCTTTTTCAGATGATATCATCGCCGCAAGAAGGGGTCCCATTGTTGAGAGTGTATTAAATTACTATTCGGCTGTTTGTCCCGGGCAGAAGTTAATATATGAGCCCGTCTCCGAACTTGGTTTTCTTGCGCCTGAAAATCAAGCGCTCTTTAAACCGGTCAATATTATTCCCGGATTTTTACTCGATATTGCGGACAAGGTGATAGAAGCCTATGCCTCGTTTACGGGGGAGGATATATCTGAAAAAACGCACGGCGAGCAACCTTGGATGGATGCGACCGACAATGGGGTGCGTTTTGGTGATAAAATTACAAACGAGAGCATCAAAGACTTTTATGCTGCGCATCCACAGAAAATATTGGGGTGCTGATGATAGAATTATCTCATCAAAATCCTTCTGAAAATACACGGAATATATTAATTGCGTTGGCAGAAGGGGACAATTTACCCGACGAAAAACTCGAAATTATAATCGGACAATTTAAATCTCTGTTCCACGAGCACGGAAGGCACAATTACACCGCCATTTCGACTTATGTCACTGCGCTTGAACAAAAAGATGATAATAACATCAGCATTATTGAGAAAAATCTGGACAACATCCTGAAAAAAATTAAAAATGGTTGGCATTGCGAAAACGTGACATACGTGAATACGAGCAGTTGTGAAGAAGACTGCTGCGTAGGCGTCGATTGTTCCGAGAATAAAAAGCAAAAAAACTTGTACCGCAACATCGAAAAATTTCAGGATCATCTGGAATTGGAGCAGGCCCGATATGTAAACTATAACGCTGTGAAAATCGATAAACAATTGGTGCAAATGGAATCTATAAGAGAAGTCGTCGAATCGAAGGTAAAAGAGGTTGTTGCTTTCATCGATACGATGCTTAAAAATACGGAAAAGAATATAAGTGCGATCTATCCCGTTATCGTGAGCGTTCTGGCGATATTTGCCGCGATCACGCTTGCCTTTATGGGGGATGGGAATGTGATTGTTGCGACGTTTTCCAATCTTCCGGAAGTTGATTTATCTCGGACGATCGCGATTGCGATGATCAACGGTATTATCATATTCAATACGATTGCCATGCTGATGTATTTAGTCGGTCGGATAACCGAAAGACCGGTAACCGCAAAATGCGTGAGTGATTATTGTGTGAATTGCAATGATCGAAAGAGAAAAGAGGATGGCAAAAAAACGGGAGCGTGCAATGCGTTTAAACGGTTTCGAAAGAGAAACGGACTGATTTTCTGGATGAACATACTGTTCTTTTCGGTGCTCGGCATAGATGGCGTCATCCGATATTTGATCTTAAACAATCTGTGGATTTTTTAGTAACAGGGGCGCAACAACTTTATTTGTATGACCCCCCCCTTGGAATATTTTCAAAAAGTTGCCCGGGCAACATAACCTATATGAAACATCTTGTATAATTAAATATCTGTGTAAAACCGATCAATTTTGACGGTTATAGTTTTAGGAGGGAAAAAGATGTTGAAGTTAAAGAAAAATAAGTTGATGCCAATACTCATCATAGCGCTTGCACTCATGATGGCGATGTTCGGTGCATGCGGAGATTCTTCGTCAAGCGCAAGCAGTGCGTCTTCTGATGGCGCGACCAGTTCCGAGACTGCGGAACCGGATGAGCCCGAAGTACCTGCCATTACCGGAAATGTTGCTATTGCGGCTGCGGCAAGCCTTGAAAAGACATTTACGGAAAAGCTGATCCCAGCGTTCACTGCCGCAAACCCCGAAGTGACTTTCGACGGCAGCACATATGACAGCAGCGGCAAACTGCAGGAGCAGATTGAAGGCGGACTCGAGCCGGCAATTTTCTTCTCTGCTGCGACGAAGCAGATGACCGCATTGGTTGAAGGCGGATTCATCGATGCCGCAAGCGTCACGAACTTGCTCGAAAATCAGCTCGCGCTCATCACATCCGTAAGCAGCGACACGACTGTAACGGGCTTTGAAGACATCACAAACGCGAAATCCATCGCGATCGGTGACCCCGCAAGCGTTCCTGCCGGACAGTATGCGCAGGAAGCGCTCACAAGCCTCGGTTCGTGGGATAAGGTTTCGGCAAGCGCCAGCCTTGGAACGAACGTAACCGAAGTCCTGAATCAGGTTGCCGAAGGCAGCGCTGAGGTCGGCATCGTTTATGCGACAGACGCGGCAGGTCTTGCGGATAAGGTAAAGGTTCTTGCCATTGCACCGGACGGCAGTTTGGAAAAGCCTGTTATCTATCCGGTTGCGGCACTGATTAAGATTTCGGATGCGGATCAGGAAGCTGTCGCTGCGTTCATCGATTTCCTGAAGGGGAGCGAAGCGAAAGCGATCTTTGAGGCAGCCGGTTTCAAAGTACTGTAAAAACGAGATTCTATTTTACGCAGCGTCGCGGTAAGACTCCCCGGCGCTGCATTTTTATTTCGTTGGGGGAGCAATAGATAGGTTTGTCTAAGATAGAATGGGCGCGTTCGCGCAATCCGCGTGACCTTATGGTACAATAATTAAATGGTAATTGAACCGATACTCATATCCTTGAAAACTGCGTCAGTCGCAATCCTCTTTACGTTCGTCATCGGGACTTTTCTTGCCTATGTCGTCTTTAAGATGAAAAATGGGGTGATCAAGTCTGTCGTGGATACGATCCTGACGCTGCCTCTCGTCCTGCCGCCGACGGTGGCCGGTTTTTTCTTGCTATATATCTTTGGCGTATATCGTCCGCTTGGAAGGCTTCTCGGCTACATCGGCATCAAGATCGTTTTTTCTTGGCCGGCGACGGTACTTGCCGCGGTTGTGATCGCGCTTCCGCTGATGTACCGCTCGGCGAAAGGCGCATTCCAACAGGTGGATCCGATCTATATGCAGGCTGCGCGTACGATCGGCATGTCAAACGTTCACATCGCATTTCGCATCTTGTTTCCGCTCTCGGGACCGGGTCTCGCATCGGGCGGCATTCTCGCGTTTTCGAGAGGACTCGGTGAATTCGGGGCGACGGCGATGATCGCCGGCAACATCGCCGGCGTCACGCGGACGATGCCGCTTGCGATCTATTCTGCGGTCAGCGGCGGCAACATGGAACTTGCGTATTCCTACGTCGTGGTGCTCGTGCTGATTTCGTTCATCTTCGTCTGGGGACTCAATTATGTGACCGAACACGGCTCAAATAAACGCCGGGCTTCTTCGGATCAGGATTGAGTTTCAGGGGAAACTGCTTCATGGGACTTTATGTTGACATCAAAAAGAGCTATAAAGGATTTACTTTAACGTCCTCGTTTGAGAGCGGCAAGGATTCCCTCGGGATCCTCGGTGCGTCCGGCAGCGGAAAGAGTGTGACGCTGAAATGCATCGCCGGTCTGATCACGCCGGATGAGGGGGTCATCAAGGTCAACGGAAAGACCGTTTTTGATTCCGCCGCGAAGATCAATCTTCCGCCGCAGCAACGCAACGTTGGCTACCTTTTTCAGAACTATGCCCTGTTTCCACATATGACGGTCTGGGCGAACATCGCACTGGCGATCCGTGACAAATCAAAAAATAAAGAGAAAACCATCAGTGACCTGCTCGAACGCTATGAACTGACGGGTCTTGAGAAACGATATCCGACAAGCCTCTCGGGCGGACAGCAGCAGCGTGTGGCGCTTGCCCGCATCTTTGCTTATGAGCCTGAGATCCTTCTGCTCGACGAGCCGTTTTCCGCGCTCGACGCATTCTTGCGTGAAAATATGCAGGCGCAGCTCATTCGCATTCTCAAAGATTATGATGGCGATGTGGTGCTCGTCACACACAGCCGCGACGAAGTCTACCGGATTTGTTCCAGACTGCTTATCATGAGCAAGGGGAATATCGTCGCGAACGGTGAAACGAATACGCTTTTTCAAAATCCGCCGAATGTGATTTCCGCCAGAATCACAGGATGCAAAAATCTGTCCGAGATCGAACGCCTTTCGGAATACAGGGTGCGGGCGCTCGACTGGGGATGTGAAATCGAAACAGATGAACCGATCGATGAGGCGCATACGAATATCGGTATACGCGCCCACTATTTCACGAAGACGCCCGCGGGTGCAGCGGCGGATTACAGCCGTATTCCGGTTGAAGTCGACGAGGTGATGGACAGCGCGTTTGATAAGACGGTCATCCTGCGCGTGCCGGGCGTTCCACACCGGAGCATCTTATCCTCCGACAAAACGGGCGAAGACGGTAGGATATGGTGGATTTGTGAAAAAAATACAGACATTTCGGGATTGGACGCCCTCTACGTTCACAAGAAAGACCTGCTCCTGCTCCGCTCATAGGCGCAAAAAACTCGAACGATCCCGCGACAATTTCCATCGCGACAATTTTCCTCTTTCGCCAAAGGCGAAATTCCTGTATAATATAAAAACATGCGAACATGCACGCTTTCGGATTTGTTGTTAAGTGTAGGATCTGTTGTTAAGGTTCTATTAAGGAATTCGGTTTAGGATAATTGTGCATCAGTAGATTTCTCGTGTCGTATAAATGAAAGAGAGTTATTTGGTTATGAGGAGTATTAATAAGCCGATCGCATTTCTTGTGAGTTTGGTTCTTGTATTGTCCCTGTTTTTATCCGCTTGCTCCGGAGATGATTCGGATAGTAACGTTGTTGCCAAAGTCGGCGACGCCGAGATCACGCAGGAACTCGTAACGGGCTTATCGGCATTCTTTGCTTTTTACAATTACGGAGCGGATGTGAACACGATTCCGGAAGACGAGTTGAAGGTCTGGCAAAATCAGGTTCTTGTCTATATGTGCGTTGATACGGAAGTCATTAAGGCACACCTGAAAGAAGAAGGAAAAGATCTCACGGATGAGCAAAGGACTGCAATCACGACCAACGTGGAAGACATTTACAACTATGAAGGCGTTCCGGAGATGCTCGTCGAACTGGGTGTAAAAAAGTCAGACGTTGAATACTTTTTCGAGGCGCAGACCTATTCCGGTCTTTTCTTCGAAGAAGTCATCGAGAAGGATCCTGTGACCGACACGGAGATTGAAACGAATTACGAAAATTACAAGTTTACTTATGTTTCGCCGGCGGCCATTCAAGCCAGCCATATTCTTATGTTGGATGCGGAGCACGGCGAAGTGACGCGTGCGGCGATCGAGGACGTCCTGACGCAACTCAATGACGGCGCGGATTTTGCCGAACTTGCGCAGAAATACAGCGAGGATTCTTCTGCAGAGGGCGGCGGGGATCTCGGTTGGTTTTCGGACGACATAAACTTCGTGCCGGAGTTCAAGGAAGCCGTTTTTGCACTGACGACACCGGGTGCGATCAGCGGTATCGTTGAGACAGAGTTCGGTTATCATATTATAAAGCTTACGGGAAAGACAGATGCACGCCAGAAAACGATCGATGAAGTTTCGGCGGAGATCAGCGTCAGCATAGAAAACGAACATTACAATACCGCATTCGATGCGATGAAAGCGGCTTTCACGATCGAGTACTTTGTAGACGTTGATCCTGAAACGGGTGAGCCATATATGTACGTCCAGCCTGTGACGGAGAATATCACAACGCCCGAAGGTGTTTCGGGTAGTTGATGACGGAGATATCATCTACCAAGGTATCTAAAGAAAACATCCTAATGGTCGCCATCATCATATCCGGCGGCTTCATTACCTTGCTGAATCAAACGGTTATGTCCCCGGCACTTCCGACGATCATGGAAGAGCAGCACATCACGGCAGCAAGCGGGCAGTGGCTTACATCGGTCTT
>JAISKP010000177.1 GCA_031260885.1 Eubacteriales Family XIII. Incertae Sedis bacterium | reverse complement strand
TCCAACACCGTCGGATCGCCTGCGTGAAATCCGGTCGCGATATTTGCGGATGTCACATAAGGCATGAGTGCTTCATCATCCCCGACCGTGTAACGACCGAAACTTTCACCCATGTCGACATTTACATCTATTTTCACGGGTATTCTCCTTTCATATGATGACTGATCCGGTCATCAACCGTATTCTATGGAAACTAACCTTCCAGAATGATCATGTCCGATCCGATGTCCATTTCATCCCATTCCGCCACGAGGATTTCTTTTATGACCCCTGCTTCCGGCGATAAACAACTCATCTCGGTCTTCATGCAATTGATCACGGCAAGCTCCTGATTTTTTTCCACCTTTTCACCCACCTCTACAACGACTCTTGCAACAAGACCAGGCATATGCGCTTTTAGTACAAATTCCATGTTTTTCTCCTTTTACTCCCACTACACGCTACAGCCAACGTACCCCAACAAACTCTATCCGATCAGTAAATCATCCGCTTCAAACATCGCCTGGCGCTCCAACCTAGCAGCGATGCCATCGGCTACCGTTACCGCGGTAAAGGTCACCTTGTCTCTCGAAGGAATCCCCTGACCGATCTTCCATAAGTCTGCATTGATCACATTCGCGACACATACAAATCCACCCAAGGTCGGACCGTCCGCAATGAGAATTGACGGTGTATTTCCGGTCACATTGATTGCGCCGCGCATATTGTACCCATGGTCGACGATATTGGAAGGATGACTCCCGCCTGCACCGCCGTCCGGACGCGCCCAAAATTCTGCCGGGACTTCTTCCAGCCGATAAGCCGCCCTGTTCGCATTGTGTGAAATTTTCATCGTTGTGCTGAAGAAATAATCCATGCCTGCTTCCGAGACATAATCCGGAACGGAATTCGGACCGGGAATTGCGCGGAGTTCCCAGACATTCGTATATGCGGGGATGTACTTCGGATTGAGCTTTCGTCCGGCGATGCCGTCTGCCGTGCCGTCTGATGGAAGTGCGGGGAGATCGTCACCTACTGCAAGTTTGCGACCCTCGAATCCTCCGTAAGAACCAAAGAGGCAGGTAGATCTGCTCCCGAGATAGACCGGCACATCAATGCCGCCTCTTACCGCAAGATACGCACGAAAACCCGCTTCTCCGATATGATCCAATTTCAATTTGTCGCCCGTTTTCACGGCGATCGCTTCCCAAAGCGGGACATTGCTTCCATTGATCGTGGGGGACATATCCGCACCGGTGATCGAGATCACGCCGGCGGCGGTAAATTCAAATTCACAATATCCACCTGCGATTTCAAGCCCTGCAGCCCCTGTATCGTTTCCGACGATCAGATTTCCGAGTTGTAACGCCAAATTATCCATGGCACCCGCAGCCGCCATGCCAAGACCCATATATCCGATGCGCCCGGGCCAGTCTTCAACTAAAATTTCTATGCCGCCATTGATTACTTTAATCAATTTACTTGCCTCCTTTTCAATTTCTATTTCAACAATCCGAAAAACACTATAGTTTAGGAGCGATCTGCATGCCCTTCGCCTGACTTGCCGCGAATTCCGCAGCACCTTTGACAACGTCATCCTGTGCGAGGAATGCAAGATAGTCTTTGACCACGATCCGGCTTTCTTCGATCTTGTAAACATAATCGGTCTTTTCATGAACGTGTTCAAAAATACTGATTACTTCATCTTCCGATGTCTCCACAAAGCGAATCCGGTCGCCCGATGGCCGATACAGGAACGGACCGTCTTTAAACTGCGGATGCGTCATCGCAAATTGGAATGTGGGAATCGTCCGACCAAACAACTGATATCCGCCTCCGGTCGCCGTCGTGTAGGTGAACAGGCAAGCGCCACCGATGCCGACTGCACCTTCCGGCGTCCAAATGCGGGGCGGATTGTATTTGGGGACATTGAGTTTTGCACGGGGATCCATCGGCCAGAAGAAACCGCCGCCCGGCCAAAAGCCACATCCGCTGTTATACCAATCCGTCGTCAGCAGTTTGTCCTTGATGTCCTGCACGGTACATCCGTTGCAGAGCGCCATGTAGGAGAGATTGTAGCCATCCTCACAATTCGGCGCATTCGGGCGAATCTGTTTCTGATACAGTTCAACCGCCAATTTTGTCTGGCTGTCTTCAAATGCGATCGGCAACGTGATAATCCGAGAATCAATGACCATATCGTCCACACCGCTGATCGATTCCTCGACCTCTTTGATTTCATCGATCAGCCTCTGCGGCGCGATGATGGTAGGATCAAAGTGAATCATGTTCGCCCGAAGACTTGGCAACGTTTCGATTAGACCGGTTAGATTCTTCTTCTTGATTTTGGTGTCCGCCGCCAAGATTCTGAATGAATCAAGCAGTTCGACACGCTGTACGCGACCGTACTCCACCTGAATAAATCCATCTCCGGCCTGGCGGAAAAGGATTTCCGGTCTGTCACCCAGTGGAGGCAGGGTATCCATGATTACATCGTATTTACTCATCCTATAAATCCTCCTTCTCTTAAGATTCCGTTGATTTTCTTTCGGCAAGAAAATCGGTTGTGAATGTGCCCGATTTAAAAAGCGTATCATTCAAAATATCGAGATTTGTTTCGATACTGGTGGATACGCCTTCTACGATCATTGCGAGAAGTGACTGCAACATCAGATCGATGCTCGCAGTGCGGTCTTCACCCCAAGAAATCACTTTGCAAAGCATGGGATCGTAATAGGGAGAAACAATGCTTCCCTCGGCAAGCGCATGTTCGATCCGAATATTGCAGTCGGTTTGCGCGGGAAATACAAGGCGGCTGATGGTGCCCGGTGACGGAATGTGCGTTACGGGATCTTCCGCATAGATCCGGCATTCGATGGCATGTCCGGTCAAACGGATATCCTCCTGACAAAAGCTCAGTTCTTCGCCGTTTGCAATACGAATCTGCCACTCAACGATATCGATGCCGGTGACCATTTCGGAAACGGGATGTTCCACCTGCAGGCGGGCATTAATTTCCATAAAATAATAATTTCCTGCGCCGTCCATGAGATATTCGACGGTGCCTGCACCCGAGTAGCCGATCTTCGCGACAATTTCCCGTGTGTAGTTATACAGTGTCTCGCGATCCGCCTGAGAAACCGAGCCCGATGGAGATTCTTCAACGATCTTCTGATATCTGCGCTGAATGGAACATTCGCGTTCCCCGAGGCAAACGATGTTCCCGTAGTCATCCGCAATGAATTGCACTTCGATGTGGTGCGGAGATAAAATCTTTTTCTCGACATAGATATCGCCGGACGAAAAAGCCATCGTTCCGATGCGACTCATGCTTTCATATAACAACTTGATTTCCGCATCGCTGTGGTTTTCGCTGATCGTTTCAATCCCCTTGCCGCCGCCGCCCTTATCGAGTTTCAGCAAAACGGGCAGACCAATCTCCCGGATCACTTCATAGACTTCGGTCACATCGGCAACCGGGTGTGTTGTTCCCGGTGAGATCGGCACGCCCGCATCCTTTGCCACCTTGCGGCAGTAACTCTTCGATTCGATACTTTCCATGACCTGCGGGCTTGGTCCGATCCATTTTGCCCCGGCGGCTTTCACCGCCATCGCAAACGGCGCTGATTCCGACAAAAATCCATATCCCGGATGTACGGCATCCGCCCCGGACGATTTTAGCGCCTGAATTAAGGCGTCAATATTCAAATAACTTTTGGATGGAACAGAGGGTCCGATATGAATCCGCTCCGCATTTTCTGCACTGTATGCGGTCGCCTGATCGGCGTCTGCATATACGATTACATTTTTTACGTCCAGTGCATTGCACGTACGCGTGATTCTGTTCACAATTTCGCCGCGATTCGCGATCATGATTTTTTTGAACATAATGAGCGATCTCCACTTGCAATTTTGAGATTAGTTTAAATTTTCTGATAATATGGTGTGCGTTTATTATACATTGTGCTCTGTTCTTTGTCGTTAGGTGTATTTCACAGTATTTATAATATTTTTTGTGCTAAATGCACAATGCTAAAATCACATGATATAATTAGATTGCCTATGCATCATGCTACATAAAATAAAGGGAGCACTTCGTATGAAACCGCGCTTATCAGAGTTTTATGCCCACTCTAAAGAAACCTATCAGATTAAATTGATTGCAGGTGGAGGCGGTCTTCCCAATCAGATCTCTTGGCCGCACAACATGGAAGATATGGCTGCAATCAGCCATTTACAGGGTGGTGAATTGATCATTACCACCGGAATTGCATTTGTGGAAAATCCGGAAAAGATCGAGGCTCTGGTGCGACGTCTGATCTCAAAACACTGCAGCGCCCTCTTGATCAATACCGGAAAATATCTTTATGAAAAAGACATCCCCGAATCCGTGATACTTCTTTGCAATGCAAACAATTTTCCGCTGTTTTCTATTCCATGGGGCATTTCAATCATGGATATGACGAAGGATCTTTCGAACAAGATCTTTGAAGACACTTATTTGGATTATACGCTCCCGAAACTGTTGCAGCGACTGATTTTCGACAATGAAATGAAGGATTCCCTGATTCCGCTGATCAATGCGGGCGGCTATGAAACGGAGTCGAATTACTGCATTATACTGATTCGTCACCTCAGTACACTTTTGAACATCGATATGCTGCTCAATGAAATGGGGATCAACCACCACATGTTTTCTCATGATGATTTGCAGGTTGCGGTGTTGAACAACATCGAAGAAGATGGAATG
This sequence comes from Eubacteriales Family XIII. Incertae Sedis bacterium, assembly GCA_031260885.1. Lineage (GTDB taxonomy): Bacteria > Bacillota > Clostridia > Peptostreptococcales > Anaerovoracaceae > JAISKP01. The sequence goes on along the minus strand of JAISKP010000177.1, from coordinate 690 downwards.
GATCTTTTTATAAAAACTTATCATGTTTTTATTGACAAAATACTCGCTAGGAATCCATCGATCGCCTACCCAACGATGGGGATCAGCGAAATTGTCCCGCATTTATCCCGTTTGCACAATTGTTATCATGAAGCGCTCTACGCGTTAAGCTATGCGGATTACAACAAATTATCCTATCAACAGTTCCGGGAATTCGGCGTCTACCGCATTTTATTTTCCGTTACGGATAAAGATCTTCTGAGGCGGTATTTTGAAGAAACGCTGCATCCGCTGATCGAATACGACCAACGTTACAACAGTGAACTGTTGCAAACCCTCCGCCTATTTTTGATGTTCAACGGAAGCATTCAGCAAATCGCCGACAAACTTTACATTCACCGAAATACGGTCAATTACAGGATGAGTAAGATTCGCACCATCCTTGGCAAAAATCTCATATCAGCAGACGAAAAATTCCAGCTGCAGCTCTCCTTCTACATCCGGGCGCTCTTTGAATTCCACGATTTTGAATGACGAGACACGGGGACAAAAACCCCCAACAACTTGACACCGTCCGGGTGTTGGTTCGCTGTGTCGTTAACAAAACAAAATGTCCCGTAAAATGAGCTAATTCACAGGACAAAATGTCCCGCTATTCAGTATACATAAATAGTTAACCAGCAGCATTGTAGTAAAAATGGTATTATAGTG
>JAISKP010000060.1 GCA_031260885.1 Eubacteriales Family XIII. Incertae Sedis bacterium | reverse complement strand
ATCACCTGCGGGATTTCCGAAAAGGAGATCGCATGGGAAGCCGAAGCGGCAGCGCGGAAACTTTACGGTGCGGATGACCTCTCGTTTCCCGTCATCGTCGCCTCCGGCACGAATTCCTCAAAACCGCATCATGTCCCGACGGACAAGAAACTCGAAAAAGGCGATTTTCTCACGATCGATTTCGGCGTGCGTTATAAAGGTTACTGCAGCGACATCACCAGAACCTATTTCATCGGAACGCCGACCGAAAAGCAGATCGAAATCTATGAGACCGTATTGAATGCGGCAGAGACGGCAAAGACCAGGGCGCGAATCGGCATGTCAGGGAAAGAACTTGACAGCATCGCAAGGGAGATCATTGCGGCAAAGGGCTATGGCGACAATTTTCCGCACAGCCTCGGACACGGCGTCGGCGTCGAGATCCATGAGGCACCCCGCATCTCACAGACCGGAGATCAGATCCTTGAAGAAAATATGGTGTTCACGATCGAGCCGGGCATCTACGTCCCGGGATTCGGCGGCGTGCGCATCGAGGACTCCGTCGTGCTCGGGCCGGACGGCATTCGCACTCTCACAAACGTTCCGAGAGAATTGACGGTGCTGTAACACAGGGAACCATTCCTTTGTGTTCCCGGACAAACTAAAAAGAAGGAATGGCACGCGCCATTCCTTCTTTGTTGTCGGATATTAAATTTGGATTATACCGGCTGTACGTTCACCGCGCAGGTGCGGCGGCTGTCTTTGGGATCGGGCTCGATATCATAAGAAACCCGCTGTCCGTCATTCAGGGTCTTGTAGCCCGAACCGACGATCGAAGAGGAATGCACAAATACATCGTCTCCGCCCTCATCATTAGAGATAAATCCATATCCCTTATCTGCATTAAACCATTTTACTGTTCCTTCGCTCATTTTATTCTCCTAGTCTTCAAAATTGTGTACTGCGATGCGTATAGTCGTTTGTAGTAAATACAATCGCAGGTCGTCTATCTTCCGACAATGATTACAAACCTACGAGACAATACGGCGATAATTGCTTTTATTATTTCACACAATCCTGAAATATGCAACTTCTATTTAATTTTAGATGTTCGCCGCCATCGCCCCACCATAGGTGGTATAATTTCATCATATTTACATACTTAACATTCGCTATTTATGAATTACAGGCATGCGTTCACAGATCAAATGCATAGATCGGAGGGTCACATTGGAGTATATCGATTTCGGAAAAACCGGCATGAAAGTCTCGAGAACCGCCTTCGGCGCACTGCCGATCCAGCGGTGCAATATGGAAGATTCAGCAGCAATCCTCCGCCGTGCTTACGAATCGGGGATCAATTTTTATGATACCGCAAGAGGATACACGGACAGCGAGGAAAAGATCGGTTACGCACTCGGAGATGTGCGCGATAAAATCCTCATTGCCACCAAAACGCCGTCCAAAGATCCGGAATCCGTTCGGAAGGATCTCGAAACATCGTTGCGCGTTCTGAACACCGGTTATATCGATCTCTACCAGTTCCACAACTATTATCCGACGGATGAGCTGATAGACCTCGTGCAGGGGTTCATCCGTGAAGGCAAGGTGCTTCACATGGGGCTGACGCTACACAAGCGGGATCTCGCGTTCGACGCCGTGCGCAGCGGGAAATTCGAATCCCTGCAGTTTCCGTTCTCGGGTCTTTCGGATGAGGAGGATCGCTCCCTGGTGAAGGAATGTGAAGCGGCGGGTATGGGTTTCATCGCGATGAAGGCGATGGGGGGAGGTCTGATCCAACACGTCGAAGCCAACTTCGCATTCATACGCGCCGAAAAAAATGTCCTGCCGATCTGGGGGATCCAGCGTATGGAGGAATTGGAACAATTTCTGGAACTGGAGGAGCGGCATGTTGCATTGACGGACGATTTTCGTCAACTTATGGCGGAAGAGCGCGCAGCGCTCGGCGACCGGTTCTGCCGCGGCTGCGGATATTGTCTGCCTTGTCCTGCAAACATCGAATTGAACATGGCATGCCGCATGGATCTGTTTATGACGCGCGCGCCTTACGCAGAAAGCCTCACGCCACAAGCACAGGAGAAAATGAACCGGATTGAAAATTGCACGGAATGCGGTGCCTGCGCGACGCGCTGTCCGTATGGACTGAAGCCTTATGAACTGATCAAAACGCAGCTCGTGTGGTATCGTAACTTTGTCGCGGAGCATCAGGCAAAAACACCCCAATAAGCACGATCAACCCAGACTGGGACTGATCCAGTTAAAAATGCAGTTTAAAAACACCGGTCGCGCCGCACCAAGCCGCATCCGCGTAGGCGTCGCCGTCTGTACTGCGCCGATTTTTTCCATGAATAAGACCGCTGCCTCATTTTGAGCCGGAAAACTCACCGCACAATGATCGCGCAGATGCAGTTTCAGCAATGCGATGCCGGCCTCATCATTCTCCGCAAGGATCACCCCTTGCTCGAAATCAGGCAGGTAAAAGCCTTCGGTTCGCGCATCGCGGCGAAAAACGAAAGCGTTGTTTAAAAATGGTTGCAATTGAAACATGCGGTCTTCTCCCGACACTTTGAGATCGAGGGAAGACAACTGCGCCTCGTATGCAGATTCATAAGGAACGATGTATCTTGCCATGGACGCATCTTCTGCACGCAACTGCAAACCCGCAGCCTTTCCCGAATATTGATAACCGAGATAGGGACCTTCTGATACAAAGCCTGCCTTTTCATATACCGGTTTTCCAAGTTGCGAGGCGATCAGATAAATGACACTGCTGCCGCATTGATGTGCGACTTCAATCAAGCCTTTTACGACAAGTCCACCATAACCCTTGCCCCTTTCCGCTTCCCGAACGATTACATGACCGAGCCACGCCACATCGCCGTGCCTGATTACCGCACCGATTCCGACGATCTTTCCGCCGACAGTCACCTTGATCGGATGACAGTACGCTGCACACACATATGCATCAAAAAACGGCACGATGTCATCCCAATCCTCCGGTTGCAATCCGGGAAGTTCAGACAGATCCTCTTGATTAAGCGTGAATACACTTGCATCCATGATGTTGCACCCAACCCCTCCGTAGTAAATAATTATTGCTACACCAACTAAATATTATACTATAACATATATGCGAAGGCGTTATGTTCTGTTAAAATATATAAATACAACGTAAGAACTTATCAGGAAACGGAGGAACGATCATGCAGGAAGTATATGAATTCTTAAAGAAAGCCAGCGTTTACTGGCTCGCAACAACAGAGGGAGATCAGCCAAGGGTGCGTCCGTTCGGAACCTACGTCATTTATGACGGCAAACTCTACATCCAGACAGGAAAGATCAAGGATGTATCAAAGCAGCTCTCTGCAAATCCCAAAGTTGAAATCGGCGCATTTGACGCAGAGGCCGGTGCTTGGATCCGCATCGCCGCAACCGCCGTAAATGATGACAGCATCGAAGCCAAAACAGCAGTGCTCGACGCATACCCAAATCTGAAAGACCGCTACGCAGCTGATGACGACAACACCCAAGTTCTCTACCTGAAAGATGCAACAGCAACCTTCTCCTCTTTCACAAGCGAACCCAAAGTCGTTAAATTTTAAACAAACAAGATCAATCACAAATAAGCAGCCGGTATATATTTATACCGGCTGTCGTCTGCGTCTACAAATCCTAAAGTCCTAAGCGTGCCTTCAGTTTCGCCTGCTGCTCGCGGATCTCGTCCGGCAGCCGGTCGAACTTTGAGAAGAATTCTGTCTGGTTCTCGATCTCCTGCGCCCATGAATCCTTGTCGATGGACAGCAGATCCTTGACCGTATCGATATTGATCTCACCTTCAAGCCCTGTAATTTCAATGTCCGCTGCCTTCGGCAGGAAGCCGATCTCCGACTCGTCCGCACCCACGGCATCCTTCGTGCGATCGAGAATCCACTTGACGACGCGGAAGTTCTCACCGTAGCCCGGCCAGATGAACTTGCCGTTCTCGTCCGTGCGAAACCAGTTCACATTGAAGATCTTCGGCGGATTCGGGATCTTTTTGCCCATCTCAAGCCAATGCCCAAAATAGTCGCCCATGTTGTAGCCGCAGAACGGCAGCATCGCCATCGGATCGCGGCGAACGACGCCGACCTGTCCCGTCGCGGCAGCCGTTGTCTCCGAACCCATCGTCGCACCGACAAAGACACCGTGCTCCCAGTCGAAGCTCTGATAGACGAGCGGCGCGACCTTCGCACGCCTGCCGCCGAAAAGAATCGCCGAGATCGGAACGCCCTTCGGATTCTCCCACTCGGAAGAAATGCAGGGGCACTGCCCCGCAGGCGCCGTAAATCTTGAATTCGGATGCGCAGCCTTCTCCGTGCTTTCCGGCGTCCAGTCGTTGCCCTTCCAGTCCTTCAGGTGCGCGGGCGCATCGACGCCCATGCCTTCCCACCAGATCGTACCTTCGTCCGTGAGCGCGACATTTGTAAAGATCGTATCCTTCTGCGTCGTCAGCAGCGCATTCGGATTGCTCTTCATGCTCGTGCCGGGGGCAACGCCGAAGAACCCATGCTCGGGGTTGACCGCCCACAGCCTGCCGTCCTCGCCGATGCGCATCCACGCGATGTCATCGCCGACGGTCCAGACCTTGTAACCCTTTTCCCGCGCATATTCCGGCGGGATCATCATCGCGAGATTTGTCTTGCCGCAGGCGCTCGGAAACGCCGCTGCGATATAGTCGACCTTGCCTTCGGGACTCTCGACGCCGAGGATCAGCATGTGCTCCGCCATCCAGCCCTGCGTCTTGCCGAGGTAGCTGCCGATTCTCAGAGAGAAGCACTTCTTGCCGAGCAGCACGTTACCGCCGTAACCGGAGCCGATGCTCCAGATCGTATTGTC
>JAISKP010000026.1 GCA_031260885.1 Eubacteriales Family XIII. Incertae Sedis bacterium | reverse complement strand
CGATGCCATAATAATAATTAGAGGGAGCGTTATTGATGAAGATCTGACTGTCCGTGATTTGCAAGGAACTCCCTGTCCAAATCCCTGTTGCCGCACTGGCGATGTTCAGCGCCACGCCGTCAATCTCAAGTGCGCCTGTTGCATAGATGCCGTAGCCATCGAACGGCGCAGTTTCGTATATCGTCAGGTTGCCGGAACCGGAAATACTGATGCTCGAGACAAACGTGTCCCATGTGTCCGGATCCGTTGCATAGCTATCTATCCCCGTGCCGCCGGTATCCGCAATAGAATTGTCACCCACGAGAACGATATGTAGATCAGTCAGCGTGAATATCCCTGAATCGCAGTAGGTATTCGCCAAGTCAGCCGGGATAGCACAGCCGGTGTCTATGGTCGCATCGGTCAGCGTCAGCGTTTCGGTAGCGGGGTCGTAAACCGCCGTCCCTTCTCCGCAGACAATCGTTAAATTGTCGCTCGTGAAGCGCTCACCGTTGACCCAGACGTCATCCTCTGTGGTCGCCGCCGCAGGTACCACCGTCACACCCATATCCAGGAACTGTCCGCTTCCGTAGGTCACGCCGCCGTGACCGCCTTGCTCCGTCCATGTCAGCGCGTCAGCAGGCGTGGATGTCAGCGCGGTATGCGTCCCCTCCACAAACGGTCCGGCCTGTGTATCGTCAAAAGCCGCGATGATACCACCAAGCGGCTGGAAATTCCCCGCATGGACAATAGCAGAGGTAAAGTCCGTACCGTTAACGAGCACCAAGCCCCCGCTCATGACAAGGTTCCCTTCGGAATATACAGCCGTGCTGCCGCTGCCACCAGAAACCTTTATCGCAGCTCCATCAAGCAATACGTCCCCAGTCGCGCTCGTGAAGTTCAGCGCGGGTCCAGCCCCATTAGGCAAGTTCGCCGTCCAATCCGCCGTCCATGTGATCGTGCCGTTGCTTGCGTTCACAATATTCAAAGGCTGTGTCTGCACGGTACCATCACCGCTGATCGTGACATCACTCGTCACGGTCAGTGTACGGGTGGCAGCGTCGTAGCTCAGCCAATTTGACCAGCTTGCATCATTTTGAAGGTTGATACCCACATTGTAGCTTTGGCCAGGTTTGTATATGTATATAACCGGTGGGGGTGTTGGCCCAGAACTTGCTAGAGAAATCGTAACGTCCGTTGGCCCCTTAGTGGAAATGCTTCCGTGCCATGGTGTCTTGTCTGCTTTGAATCCTGCGGGAAGAATGAATTGGCCCTGTCTCAAATACAGGCTGCCATCATTCGCAAAATCTACAGTGCAGATGAAGTGACCGCCATTGAAGGTAACGTGTGCACTAATACCATCGCATAATAGGGCCTCTTCTGCCCCGACATAATTGCCGCTCAGAATCGTTACTGTGCCCCCGTAGACCTCGATGGCCCTTGCGTTGTCCCCTTTCGTGGCAGTAATAGTCAGATCGTCAAGCGTGATAGTGCCACCGTATATCTGCAGCGCTATTCCATTGGTGAAGTCCGCAATCATGGTGCCGTTTTTAATCGTTATTGTGCCTGCTAACGGTATGAGCGTGCCTTCACCTTTGGCCTCACCGTTACCCGTCAGTATGTGACCACCGAAGTCGATGGTATACGCCTTATTCGCGAGCAGCATGATATCTTCACCGATGGTCACATCCCGCGTCATTGTGATAGTGCCACCGCCTGGTACAGCCGCGACAGCAGCTGTAAGCGTGTCAAAGTAATCATCGCCTACTTTGAAGTCCCCTTCTGGAGCCTCCAGCACCACAACCCCAAAGGGCGAAAGCGAACTGAACGTTCCCGACACCTTGCCATCCGTGACCGTCGCGGTGACCTGCTCGTCCCCTTCGGCTGTGTGATGGATGATAACCACATCTTTGCCGTTGTAAGCGGGGTCTACGGGGAAACTGACGGTGAGGTCGCCCTGATAGCCGCCCGTGAGCGTGAGGTCGTAGAGGGCGATGAGTTTGCCGTCATTGTCCGCTATGGTCAGGGCATCACAGCCCGTCCCCGCCACAGCAGGAACAGTCGCCGCAAGCGTGCTGCCGGCGGTGAACGAGCCGGATACAGTGACGCCGGAGACGCCGCTTGCAACAAGGGTCGCACTCTCATAGATTGGCTCGTTCATTGTTATGACAAAACCTACGCTTCCCTCGAAGACACTGTGCCTCGTGATGGTCGCAATAAGGAGGGTTTCTACGATCATCTTTCCTTCAACATAACTATATAGGAGTTCCTCGGTATACTCGGGGTCATCATATGTGAACGTGATAAAGGATGGCTCTCTGTGCAACACCTCCACATCCACCGGCTCGCCGAACCATCCTTGGATCGTAGCTATCAGCGTTCCATCTGATGCAGTGAGGTCGAGCGCCGCTGACTGTTCTTGCGTAAGTGAATACGGGTTCCCGTTGAGGGTCACATCGCCCAGAACGGTGTTGATGATGTCGGTACCTGTGACGATCACTGTCTTATCGGCCTCGACGCCGAGCGGTTTGAGTTCATCGTCGGTGACCGACGTATTTGTTTCCTCCGCCCATGCATTCTGAGGCATCCAACCCATCGTACCGGTCACCGTCACCAGCGCGAGCAGCAGTACAAGTCCCGTCCGCATGAAACGTGCGCGCCGTGTACCCTGATCCTTATACAGCAAACCCTTCATCTCAAAACCCTCCTGATGACAAATAAAAGCTTCCCCGTGTATATACAGTTGTCTACCTCTAAATTATCTGCCGCCGAAATACAAAAAAATATCACCCCAAAGCCGACGCAGGGGTGATTTTTCAGAAAACAGGGGTGATTTTAGGGGTGATTTTTTCGAAAAAGACAGCACCGAAAGCTTTTACATGCGTTTTACTGCCGCCTGCCCCTTTCCGTCACCACTGAATTGTAACTGCTTTTTCGAAAAAGAAAGAATCAGCTTTCCTTGGGCGCTTCCTTGTCCATCCGCGCGACGAAATCGAGCAGCTCTTTGCGCGAGGTGACGCCGAGTTTGGTGTAGATGTGTTTGTTGTGAGTCTTGATCGTGTTGATCGAGATGTGCAGGATCTGTATGATTTCTCTTGCCGTGTAGCCCTCTACGTAGAGATTGAAGATGGCGCGCTCCGCCCGGCTGAGCGAATTTACATTTTTGACAAAGGTATCGAACCGCTCGTCATGACCGGAAGCAATCTCATTTCTGTTTGCGTTCAGGGCGACGGCATCAAGGGCTGCCGGTTTTGGATCGTCGCGTTCCGCGAGGAAGGTGAACAGGTCGTCGATCTCACGGATGTTGTACTTCTCTCCGCTGCGCGAATCCGTCTGTTTCATGCGGTCAATCGCGTTTGCGATCGGCGTGATGTAGCGTCGGCTCACGAAGACGGCGGCGATGATGCCCGCCGCCAGCAGCAAAACCAAAAGAAAGATGACGGTGCGGTTGCCCATCGCGTTGTAGGCGGTTACTTCTTCCTGCGGTGCCGCCACGATGAAGATCCAATCCGTCTGGTGCACGGCGTCTTTTGGATAAATGACGATGTCTTTGCACAGACCTTCAAACACTTTGCCGCTCGCATCGGAAAAGGTTGTAAGCTCTTTGAATTCTTTCCCGATGACGAGATTGCCTTCAAATTCGGATCTCACATTGTAGTTTCCGGAAAATAGTGCTTTCGACAGATCGATTTCGTTTCCCGTGCGCGGTGCAAATACCGCGAAGGTATGCGGGAACATTGAATCGTCCGGCATATAAGCCAGCTTGAAAAGGGATGCCGAAATGCCGAGACCGCAAACCCCCATGAACCGGCCGCCCGAATCGATCAGCGGCACGCAGAGCAGCATGGCGTCTTCATCGGCCAGCAGCGCTCGGTCGCCGGGATTCCAATAATAGAGCCGCGACAACGGCAAATCTTCCATGGCGCTTGTCTTGGTGATTTGAAAATAATCTTCCGGAGCCGTCGGAATTTCCAGGCGCCAGTTGTTGAGCACATAGAGATGGCGTTCGCGGGCAATCTGCGCCGGTCCGATCTCAAAACGTGTGGTCGGCGTATTGTTGCTGACGATGTTCGGAGACAGATTGCGCAGCAAAAGGCCGGCGCGTGACCGGTCGGCGTCCGGGATGTCCGGGTTGATGGTCACATCCAGCGCCACAAAAACCAGACTCGTCCGGTTTTTCTCCAATTCATCGATCAGGCTATCTGTCGCTTCGTCGAGCAACGGCTCGATGAATTCCGGATGCTTTTGCAGCTGCGAAAAAGAAATGTCGCTTTTATCCATCGCAGTTTCCAGGCGACTGCTGAGGCGTTCCGACAGGGACAGACCGGACACGGTGACCTCGCCGGACTCCGTTGCGATTTTGGAGGAGAGATGGGCGAGTTCGCTGTCGAAAAACACGCGACTTTCCGAAAACCCCGAAGAAAATACGCCGGTCGTGTAGAGAATCAGCAGCACAGAGGACAGGACAATCAGGAGGAGCAAAGCGAGAAACAAAAAAAGGCGTCGATGCAGCGTGACGCCACCGCGCACGTCCGCAAAACGAGCCAGAAACCGCTTCGGAAAAAATGGTGAATTTCTATGCAATGGCGTCATTGGATGAAAGCTTCATAAAGCGCCTCGCACACGGCATCGGGATCCTCCCCGGCAAGTACCCGGGCGCGTCCCTCCTGCATCGCCTGATTGAGCTTGGATTCAAAATCCGATGACATCGCGGTGAGATTTGCGTTTTGCGGCGCCGTAACAAATCCGTAAGTCTGCTCCATATCACGCACGGTGATCAGAAGCTTCTCCAGCGTCTGTACATCCGTTCCTTCCGGCAGGGCGGAGATATCGGCGCTGTCCAATGCGTTCTTCATCACGGGCAGATAACCGGTCGGCAGCGCATAACGAACGTTTTGCGCAGGATCCGTGAACCATTTGAGAAAGAGCGCGGCCGCGGCTTCCCGTTCGGGCGTCGATTTCGATACAACCATCCCCGAGCCGCGCTGGAGCACGGCAGACGTACCGCCCCGCATGACCGGATAGGGGTTGATCGAATACTCGACCGCTTCGGTGGTGTTGTCGGCATAAGTGATATTTTGATTGCCATAATACTGCATGCCTGCAGTCGAACCCGTCGCCGCCAAAATATCGCCTGTCATCGCCAAGGTAGAGGAGTATGAATCCGTGATGGCATAGCCGCCTCGGACGGCGGGTGACACGGAGGCATCCCAAATACGGCGAAAAGCGGGGTTGTCCATATTCAGCGTTTTTTCTCCGATAAAATCTTGGACGCCGAGCTGCAACATGGCGACGGCATAGAAATTAAACCACGAGTCGGCGGAAAAAAACGCTTTGCCATCGTTTTCCGTATCCGGCGTCAGGGCATCCGTCCATTCATAGTACCGAACCGCCGTGCCCGCCAGCCCCTCGGCTGTCAGGAGATCTTCGTTCTTCGCGCCGGTTTCCGCCGCGAAGCGTTCAAACAGCGTTTGATCGAGATAGAGGACTTCCGTGGATTTCGCAAAAGGAAAGACATAAAGCTTCCCATCGGCCAACCGCCCCACGTCCAGATACTGCGGCTGATAGGCATCCAGCTCTTCCTGTGAAAACAGATCGTCGAGCGGCGCCAACAGTCCTTCCTCCATCAAGCCGAGCGCAACATTCGGATACAGGGGAACGATGTCAGGCATCTCGGGCGCCCCGGGGTCACCGTGACGGATCATTTCCATATTGTCGTCGATATCTCTGGTCGGCGTAACAGAGGTCACGCTGACGATCACGCCGTTGTCCTTCCCGACGCCTGCATTGAATTCATCGATGAGGATCCCGATCATATCCGGTACACGTCCGCCCATATTGTGCCACATCGTGAGTGTGATGGTTTCTTTCGGCGCGGCGTTCGGCATCCCGCATCCGGCGAAAAGACCGGTAAACAGGATGAAGCAAAGCAGCACGGTGGTCACCGGTCGGATGAACTGTAAGAATTTCAATGAGTTCTTCGTTTTCATTCAAAACTCCTTGCGACGGATATGGACAATTGCTTCAGCGCATTGACAAAATATTGATCTGTGTTATTTTACAGCTTGTCTGTTGGATTTACCAACTTATATCATAATATTATGGGAAATTATTTGATTTGTATAGAGGTAGCCGATAAAAAATGTGGGGAAGCGGATTGCAAGAAATTAAGAATATTAGGAAGGATTTGTTTATCTCCTGCAAGAACAGGGTATAATAGATCATAGGCTTCAAATTTCCGACGCGGGACAAAGGGGAAATTTATGGATAGATCATATAGACGACTACGGGGCTTCACGCTTATCGAAATCATTGTTGTACTTGCCATCATTGCAATCCTTGCTGCGATCGTCGCACCGAGTTTTTCGGGCTATATTCATAAGGTACAGGTCAAGGAGATCGTGCGCCAAGCCAGGATTATGGACGACGAGCTTTCGGCGCTGGTCGGATTGCAATATGCGGAATTCGGTTATATGCCGTCGGTATCACACCAACAAGTAAGCAAGGACGGCAATAGTAATAGTTCTAAAGTTTTAGGTACTGGTTCAGAGAAAGTAGATGAAAAAAATTATGTAATGCTCAACAGGGTAAACGGGGGAGGTTTTAGCTACTGCACGGGTTTTAATAAGCCAAGTGGTGGGTCAGCAGCTCCATTCGAATATGTTACCTTAGCAAACGTTCAAACAGGTCGAGGAGCCAACCCCACCGCTACTGAGGCTCTGCGTCATAGCGCAGGACTCACTGAATTTTATAAACAGACAGGAATTGACTTATCAGGAAGCGCAGAAAGGGTCCCGGGGTCAGGCGGCAATAATAGTGGCAACAGCGAAATGGAGCGACGTTGGTATGCGATGCAGTTCTATTCAAGAAGCGATATCGCATCTCAAGGCTCAACCCCTTATTTAACCACGAGATACCTTCATCCCGATCAATGTTATTTTGCTTTTTATGAGGTTAAATATGAGGGGACTTGGTATATGGTGATGCATAATGCTAAATATTCAGGTACAAGTTCGGTCTCATGGGTAGGTTCCCATGTGCCGCTCGCCGATCCGGGCAAGTGGAATGTATACAAAAACTCGGATCCAAACAATTTTGCCTACGACAACAACGGCGGCACACCCTTCGGCACGATTATCGATTAAAACAAGCTATAAAAGCAGAACCGAAAAGGACAAAATAAATGGAGGATCTTCAGGCGCGCAACAAAAAGGATTTCCAAAAAGGTTATCTTGCATGGAAACAGCAATACATGCTACGCTTGATCCGCAGGATAGACCTCAGGATTGCCGGCTTCTGTTCTGTCGGCGTAAGCATCATCGGCATGATCGTTCATTTGCTTGTATTGTTGCAGGTGATACCCTTTTCATGGATCAACGGCGGGAACACAACTTCTTTTGAGGCGCAGCTGCCGATCTCCATCGTCTCCATCCTCGTGCTCATCCTGTTGGCGCTCCTTGCCCTGATCGGAAGTAAAATCATTCCTGTAAAATTGAATACGTTTCTAACCGTTCTATTGGTTGTCGTCTTGATTGTAAAGATACCCTATGATTTGGTTGAATGCCTTCTGCAGTTTATGGGGACACCTTTTGAACGCTCATTTTTGGGAATTGTTTTGTTCATCGGATTCCTTGCGGATTCAAGAATTGCCGTTGAAAAACGTTTTACAATCACCTTCACGAAAAAGAATGCTTCCGACACCGAACAGGTCAAAGCGCAGGAATAGGCGGCAAGGGGCGGCATACAGACAAAACAAAAAACCAAGGAACCCTTGAAATCCGCAGGCATATCAGCGATAATCAGTTGAGAAACATACTTACACAGACCGAAAGGGGTATTCACATGAAAAACATCAGAACCATTTCTAAGGGTGCGCTGAAGGAAAAAGAAGGCAAGGGCTGCGGCGAATGTCAGACATCCTGTCAGTCTGCATGCAAAACCTCCTGCACCGTTGCAAATCAGGATTGCGAAGCCACGGTGAAGATCAAGCGTCCAAGGTAACGTGCACCGTCAGCCGGATCCGGCTGGCTTATAGATTGCGGCATTTGTGATTCATTTATACAAATTTAAAGACTTAAATATTCTGTTGGATGTCAACAGCGGCGCTGTACATATTGTCAGCGATCTCGTGCGTGACATCCTTTCATTTTTTGACGATAAAGATCCGTGCGCTTGCAAGGCCGCGGATTGGCACGCAGAAAAAGCGAAAATCTGCGCGGCGCTTGCGCAAAAGTATCCGGACAAAGCGCTCGAAGATGCCATGGACGACGTGGAAACGCTCATTTCAGAAGGATCCTTGTTTACGGAAGATACGCCCGAGGCTTCCGTTTCCCCCGAAAGCAGAGGTGCGGTGATCAAGGCGATGTGCCTTCATGCGGCACATGACTGCAACATGCGGTGCGCATACTGTTTCGCCGGCACAGGGGACTACGCCGGAAAACGTGCGCTTCTCTCACTTGAAACGGGGAAAAAGGCGATTGACTTCCTGATCAGGCAATCCGGAAACCGGAAAAATCTCGAAATCGATTTTTTCGGCGGAGAGCCGCTCATGAACTTCGAAGTCGTAAAGGAACTCGTACGCTACGGTCGCACACGAGAACAACTGTCTGACAAACACATTCGCTTTACCCTTACGACGAACGGACTTTTGCTCGATGCGGACAAAGAACACTTCATCAACGCGCATATGGACAATGTGATCCTGAGCATCGACGGTCGTCCGGAGGTGAACGACCGCATGCGCAAGACGCCGTCCTGCAGCGGCACAGAAGAACACATCATCGGCAAGCTCACACACATCACCGAGAACCGGGATGGTCTTTACTAGGTGCGCGGCACCTATACAGCCTACAACAAAGCATTTTCCGAGGACGTAAAACATCTCGTCGATGCGGGTTTCCGAAATGTTTCGGTCGAACCGGTGGTAACGGACGAAGCGCAGCCTTACGCCCTGAAACCGGAAGACGCACCCCATCTCGAAAAGGAATACGACAGACTCGCCGACCTCATGCTCGATTATGAAAGCCGCGGCGAACGGTTTTCATTCTTCCATTACAACGTCGATCTGACTCAGGGTCCCTGCGTATTTAAACGCGCATCCGGCTGCGGCGCAGGCACGGAATACGTTGCCGTTGCAGCAAATGGAGACATTTATCCCTGCCATCAGTTCGTAGGCGAGACGGATTACCGGATTGGAAACGTGCACGATGCGATTTTCGACAATACGCGTTTTGATCAGTTCAACCGTGCCCACATCTATCATAAAGAGGCTTGCCGTCGCTGTTGGGCAAAATACTACTGCAGCGGCGGTTGTCACGCCAATGCGCTTCACGCAAACGGCGACATCCTGAAACCGTACGAACTCGGGTGCACGCTCGAACGCAAACGTCTGGAATGCGCAATCGGTCTCAATTGCTATCGAACGATTACAGAATCGGTGTAGGCGGGGAGGGGTGGCACACGCCAGTTCCGCAGCCCGTCATTTTGCATTTGACCCTATAGAGATGTATAATTAAGAGTATGTTATCGATCAGGTTGTTGAAATATTTTAATAGTCAGAACAGGCAGTGCCATGTATAGCGGAATACTCATCTGCGTCATCATCTTCGCGCTGACCTTTGAATTCATAAACGGCTTCCATGATACGGCGAATGCGATCGCGACTTCCGTTTATACCCGCGCATTGTCTGCGCGCAACGCCATTTTGCTCGCTGCGGCGATGAATTTCTGCGGCGCGCTCATCAGTGAGAAGGTTGCATCCACAATCACGCATGGGCTCATCGGCATCGACGTCGAACAATATGTAATCCTCGCCGCACTCATCGGTGCGATCATCTGGAATCTCATTACATGGTGGCGCGGCATCCCGAGCAGTTCCTCGCATGCGCTCATCGGCAGCCTTGTCGGTGCGACAATCGTGTATTCCTCGGGTCTTGAATACGTCAAGTGGGACGGCGTTCTCATGAAGGTCATCATCCCGCTGTTCACCTCACCGCTCATGGGATTCTTCGCGGGATTCTTCATCATGAAATTAATTTTTATACTTTTTGTAAACTGGACGCCCAACAAGGTCAACCGCGTCTTTGCAAAATTGCAGATCCTGACTGCCGCACTCGTCGCATTTTCCCACGGCATGAACGATGCGCAGAAGACGATGGGCATCATCACACTGGCATTGATTACAGAAGGCGGTATATTGCCGCCCGGTGCACACGTGCCGTTCCTCGTAAAGGTTATGTGCGCCGTCATGATGACCCTCGGAACGTCGATCGGCGGTTGGCGGATCATGAAGACGATGGGCGGCGGCGTGACGAAACTCACACCCGCCGGCGGTTTCGCGGCGCAGACGGCCGCAACGATCGTGATTGAAGTGATGTCTTTTCTCGGTGCGCCGATCAGTACGACCCATGTCATTACGACGTCCGTCATGGGCGTCGGCAGTGCGCGGCGTTTCTCTGCAGTCAAATGGGGCGTCGCAAAGGATATCGTTTTGACTTGGGTCATCACTCTGCCGATCACGGCGATACTGGGCGGTCTCTGTGTGCTTTTGTTCAAAACCTTTCTGATTTAGTGCCGCAACCTTATAGCGGTAGGTTAATACGAAACCACGACCCCGCGTTCAACACCCCACCAAGGCAGTTCACTGTAATTTTCAAGGAAGATATCGACCGTTCCGTACTCAGGTCCGCCGTCTGTCACCGTATACCAACCGGACCAACCCCGCTGCGACGTGACATAAATCACACTGCCCCACGTAAGCCCGAGTTCAGCCATTTGAGCCCGGTTCATCGCAACGGTCTGCTTGTGTACAAGCGCGCCTCCCATGCCGCGGCGTCCGTAGCTTGAGTAGAAAGTAATCTTAAAACTTCCTGCTCCCGCCGCCGCTTCCGCTAACTTGGCCCGCTCAAGATCCT
>JAISKP010000172.1 GCA_031260885.1 Eubacteriales Family XIII. Incertae Sedis bacterium | reverse complement strand
AGAACATAAAATTCTGGATCAGGTCTGCAAGATCATCAACGAAAACACTGCGATTCCCTGCACGACCTGCAGATACTGTGAGCCAAAGTGCCCCAAGCAGATTCCGATTCCGGATTATTTCAACCTCTATAACGACATGAAGCGTTTTGAGAAGACCAGCAACCTGAACCGCGTCAACATCCAAGCGAACTATTATGAAAGCTGGATCAAGGGCGGTCGCGGTGCTGCCGGCAGTTGCCTCGACTGTCATCTGTGCGAGAAGGTCTGTCCTCAAAATTTGCCGATCGCACAGTATCTCAAGGACTATATCAAGAAAGAACTGGAAGATTACGAACACAGATCCTAAGACTTCTTTTGTTGAGGCGCTCGCCGGGCTATGTTGGCTCTTGCCACCTAGCCCGGCGTTATAATGTCTGGTGCTGTTAGGTCGTTTCTCTGAAAATCAAACTCGAATCGACCTGTATCTGTTTTGAAACCGGCACATCCGATAAGAGGTTTTCGAGCATCTTTACGCTGATGCTTGCAAGCATTTCATCCTGATTATCCACGGTCGTGAGGGCGGGAGAAAAGGCTGTGGAGTACTCGGAATTGTTCCAACCGATGACAGCGACATCCTTGGGGATGCGCAGCTTCTTCTCCTTGAGTCGTTGGATCCCGCCGACCGCAGTGACGTCAGATCCAAAGATAATCGCATCGAAATTTGTGCCGGATGCAAGGATCTCTTCGATGACAGCCTTTCCGCCTTCCACGCCCCTGATCGTTTTGAATACAGAATTTACAGGATCCACAGATCCGTTTTTCTTCATATGACGCAGGAAGGACTCTGCTTTTCTGTTTCCGCTGAAGCTTTCCGCATCCTGTACGAAGAGAAGCTCCTTGTACCCGCGATCCTTCAAATGATTGATACACAGCGCGACGGCCTGATCGTGATTGAGCATAACGGAATAGGTGTTGTCCGCACGCAGTTCCGAATTGATGACGATAAAGGGCAAATCGTAAGCCTTTTGAATTAGTGACGTTTCGATATATTTGTTCTGAAAAACAGAGCCGATCAAGATGATGCCGCTCACGCCCTTTTTGTTGAGCATTTGTATATAATCGGCACCGCTCTCAACGTTTCCGCCCGTATTGCACAGAATTGAATTGTAACCCAGTTTATACAGTTCTCTCTCCAAGACGTAGGCCGTTGCGGCGTAGTGCGGAACACGAATATCGATCGTGATGATCCCGATGGTATTCATATTTTTCAAGACAAGCCCCCGGGCGATCGCACTGGGTGTGTAATTGTGTTTCGTGAGAATGTCCTCGACCTTTTTTCTGGTTTCCGGCTTTACATGAGACCGATTGTTCAATACGCGCGAGACGGTCGAAATCGACACACCCGCTTCATCTGCTATATCATATATATTCATTTAAACCCATCCCCTATCAACATTAAATAAAAAGCATGTGTTCTCAATCTGACGTATTTCAGCGGTTCCGCTGTTTCCGATGATTGCTTTTCTATGATTATACAACAATTTACTTGACAATTGTACTTGAGAAATTATAATTATGAAAGGGCTTTCATAAAAGCGCTTTCATAAAAATGGTTTTCACCTCGGGAGGTCGGTGAATATGGAGAAATTTACGATATCACAAAAGATGGATTCGTTCGGAACAAACAAGTTCACTTGGAAGATGTTCTTCCTGTTGGGGCTTGCGATGATCTTTGACGGTTACGATTACATGATCGTTTCTTATACGCTTCCTCAAATAAAGATCGAGTGGGGTCTGTCCGGCGGGTTGGCCGGTAGTCTTTCATCTTGGAGCATGATGGGCATGATCGTCGGCGGTGCGATATCGGGCGTCGTATCCGATAAGATCGGTCGCAAGAAAATGCTCACTTTCGCGATCATTATCTATTCATTACTCAATCTGCCGCTTTTCTGGTCGACGGGCTTCGAGATGTTTGCGTTTTTCCGCGTTGCTGCCGGTGTCGGGCTTGGCGCCTGCATCCCGGTTGTTACGACGATGTTTGCCGAGTCCACGCCGACCAAACGCCGCGCATGGTTCATCACCTTCGGTATGGCATTTATGATCGTCGGATGGACTTTGGCCGGTGTGATCGGTCGTGCCGTCGTCACAGCGAATCCCGATAACTGGAGATACTGCTACCTGATCGCCTTTGTTCCATTCATCTATGGCATTATCCTATTCTTCAACATGCGCGAGTCCGCATATTGGCTTGCCGGTAAAGGGCGTAAAGCGGAAGCCATTGAAGAGATCAAGCGCATTGAACGTCAGGCGACCGGAAAAGTCGGTGATTACAATGCTGAGATGCTTGAGATTCCCGTCATTCAAAAGAATGCAAAGAAGTTGGGACCTGCGGCGCTGTTCAGCAGAAAATATATCATGGCCACATCCGGCGTCTGGATCACCTATTTCTGCGGATGTTTCGTCGTATACGGTGTCAATGCATGGCTGCCGCAGATCATGATCGATAAGGGATTCGAGGTCGCAAACGCATATGCGTTATCCTCTGCACAGAACGCAGCATCGGTCATCGCAAACATCTCAGTCGGGTTCCTCGCCGAACTGATCGGTCGCAAAAAGAATCTGATCATTTCGTTCCTTGTGGCCGCTGCCGCCGTATTCATCATGTCCAATGTGGGCGATTCATTCGGTATCGTGTTGGCCGCAAACATCTTCCTCGGATTTGCGATGAACTATTCGATCACCTGTGTGCAGCCTCTTATGGCCGAGGCGTATCCGACAGAGATCCGCAATACGGGCGTATCGTGGTGTCAGGCATTCGGGCGGGTCGCAGGTATGATCGCACCAGTCGTCGCCGGCATTCTGCATGCGCGTGGAAGCGGAGATAGTTCCTCGATATTTCTCTTCTTCATGATCCCGCCGGTCATAGGTGCGATCGCCGGTTTCATCTTCATCAAGCGCGAGACAAAGGGCAAGTCCCTCGATCAGCTCGCAAGCGAAGACGCGACTGATTCGGCGCGGAAATGATCCGGTTTCGAAGCGTAATCCCTCGAATCGTAACCAAGGTTATTTGCCCAATCAAATACTCGTCAGATAATCTGCAAATAACCGCCGTCATGCATGATCACAGATCCCGTGATGTGCACTGCCGCCGGTGATGAAAGGAAAACACATAACGCACCGACCTCGAGTGGTTCACCGAAGCGATGCATCGGCATTCTCGTCTGAACCCTGTCGATGGCCGCCTGCGGCAGATCCGCATCCAGATCGGAATGTGTCGGTCCCGGAGATACCGCATTCACGCGGATTCCATAATTTCCGAGTTCGATCGCAAGCGCCCGCGTCATATGATCCACGCCGGCCTTTGCCGCATGATAGGAAGTTTTCGGATGATCCGGCGTCGTCCCGGCGGTCGAGCCGCCGACTGAAGAGATCGTGATAATTTCACCGCCCTTTCCGGCTTCCGACATTCTCTTTGCGACTTCGAATGTCATCTGTGCGGTTCCGCTCAGATCCGTATTGATCACGCGATGCCAACCGGACATCGTATCATCGAGATCCAGAAATGAACCTGACGCCGCGACGCCGGCGTTGTTGATCAGCACTTCAATATGTCCGTAATGATCATAAATTTCAGCGACCGCCGTCTTCACGTTTTCGAGCGAACTGATGTCGCATTTCACGGCGATATGATCCCCGCCGTATTTTTCCGTGACTTCCGCTGCGGTTTTCTGACCGCTTTCCACATTGCGGCATACGATCGCGACGTTTGCACCGCTTTGCACGAATGCTTCCAGAATGCCCCGTCCGATGCCTCTGTTGCCTCCTGTAATGATGACATTGGCGCCTTTGATCTCAAAGGCAGCCTGCATATTTTTGATTGGTTCAGCAGTAATAACCATAACAATACCTCCGCATGAAATTAAAAAAGGAGTCTCCGAATTCGGTTCGGAGACCCGCCGAACTGCTTAGATGACGCAACTGTAATTGTATGCGCTCAGATTTGCATGTTTGATATTTTTGACTTCCTTACAATCTCCGACGATGTATACCTCTGGAATCAATGTCCGGAACTGCTCGACGGTCTCCAGATTGCTCCGCATACCGAGCGCATCGACCACGTAATCCGCGCTGATCGTCTCACTGTCCCCGCCGCCTCCCGTTACAGTCACGCCGTCGGCATCGATCTGTTTGATCTTACTCGATCCGATCAGCCTCACGTTATTTTCGCCCAGCAGGAACAGTAAATTTCGTCTCGTAATGCGCGCCATCCCCGATGCGAATTCGTCTTCGGGCAACTGATCTACGACGGTGACCTTGCAGCCGTCCATCGCAAGACCGAGGGCACATTCACATCCGGAAATTCCGCCGCCGCAAACGACGATGTTCCCGCTGATCTTCTTTCGTCCGGAGTCTACGTCCAGTACATTGTGAACATTTTCGCCGTCTATTCCCGGAATCGGGATTCGTGCCGGCGAAGCGCCGACAGCGATGATGAGCGCGTCCGGATTTTCCGAAAGCACGAGTTCCGGCGTTGCGCAAGTGCCAAGACGCAGATCCGCTCCGCTTTTTTCAACCGTCCGGATCAGCCATTCCGTGTGCCGCAGCAGATCGTCTTTAAACGGCAACTTATTGATATCGTTGAGCAACCCGCCGATTTTATTCTTTTCAAACACCACGACGTCATGCCCGCGTTTCCGCAGGGTGATCGCAGCCTGTGAACCGGCAACGCCGCCGCCGATCACGACCACCTTCTTCTTCTTATTGGCCGGACGTACTTCCGCCCATCTCACCGTGCGCGCGAGTCCCGGATTGACGACACAACTGACATGTCCGCCGACGATCCCGCCCGAACTGCAACCATAGCATCTCAGACAGGGGCGAACGTCTTCGGGTCTGCCGCTGTAAGATTTTTTGATCAGATCCAGATCACAAAGCAACGCTCTGGCCATGGCGACCATATCCGCACTGCCTTCGGCGATAATCTGTTCCGCCATATCCGCGGATACGATACTGCCGACGACGCTGACAGGAATATGAACATCCTTGCACTGCTTGATCGCACGCGCAAAGGGTACATTGGCGCCCCGCTGACGAAAGTACGGCGGCATCGAATAGTATTGCGCCTTCCAGTCGACGATCAGCCCCGCCGAGACGTTCACCCAATCGATATCATCCTGAACCATCTTTACAAATTCTACGGTCTCCTCAATGTGCATGCCTTCCGGCACGATCTCGTCGCCGCTGATCCGCATTTCGATCAGAAAATTCGGTCCCGCAGCTTCCCGAAGCGCCTTGAACAGCATGAGCGGAAAACGGCTCCTGTTTTCCAACGAACCGCCGTATTGATCTTTTCTGTGATTCGTCATTGGAGACAGGAATTGTGCGATCAGGTTGCCATGCGCCGCATGTACTGTGATCGCATCGAAATTACAGGTTTTGAGCCGTTTCAGGCAATCGACATAACACGCGATCACGCGCGCCATGTCCGCTTCGTCCATCTCCTTGATCAACTGGATCTGCCCCGGAATCGGGACGTTCGACGGTGCCAGCGCGTACGGCGTTTTGATGAGTTTCGGATCCGCACCGCGACCGGCATGCACCAGTTCGATGGACAGCTTTGCATCGAACCGATGCGCTGCCTCGGAAAGGAGCACTAAACTGCAGACCTTCTTATCATCCGTAACGTCCAGTTCGGACGCGAAATCGACACCGGACTCGTGATCGACAGGCGTTGCGCCCACGGTGATGAGCGCTACGCCCGATTCGGCCTGAGATTCAATAAAATCGATGAAGTTCTGCGTCGGTTCGCCGTTCGAGGTGACAAAATTGTTCACCATCGGTGAAAATTCTATCCTGTTTCTAAAGGTCGTATGTCCGACCTTCAGCGGCTCAAAAACATGTTTATAGTTGTTGAAAGTTGCCACATCAATCTCCTTATAGAAATTCACAGTTTTGGACTGTATCTCCAAAACTGTGAATTTGTGAACGCTACTACAGCTATGACATCATATACGGCAGGAAGGTAACGATCTGCGGGAATGCGATCAGCAGCGCACAGTGCACCGCGTCGGCGATCAGGAAAGGCCATACGCCCTTGTAAAGGATGCCGAGCGGCGTATTGATCGCTTTGGTCATCACGAACAGATTCAGACCGAAAGGCGGAGAAATCATGCTCATCTCGATGAAACGAACCATCAAAATGCCCCACCATATGCCGTCAAAGCCCATGCCGATGATGATCGGATAGACGATCGGAACCGTCAGAAGCAGTACTGCCATCGAATCCAAGAACATGCCGAGGATGAAATACACCACCATCAGAATGACGACGATCAAGATCGGTGACACGTTATATTCTGTCCTGAAATTGATCAAGGCCATCGTCAGCTGATTTGGAAGACCCGACAATGCGGTGAACCGCATGAAGAGATATGCACCGATCAGCAGGCAGAAGACCATCGTAGACGCCTGCAGTGCATCCATCGTCGCATCTTTGAAAAACTTGATGTTAAATCTGCGCATGCAGATGACGATGACCAGCGCAACCGCCGCGCCGATGCCGCCGGCTTCCGTCGGTGTGAAGAATCCGCTGTAGATGCCGGCGATGATGATGATGAAGAGCAGTCCCGCGGGCCAAACATTTTTGAGGGAAAGCACGCGATCTTTCACCGGGAACTTTTCCGCAACCGGTGCAATTGCCGGTTTGATCTTACAGAGGATCCAAATCGTGGCCATGTAAAACAGCACCTGCATAATGCCGGGGATAATTCCTGCGATGAAGAGTTTTCCGATGGATTCTTCGACAAGAACCCCGTAGATAATCATGATCACGCTCGGCGGAATCAAAATTCCGATCGTACCGCCGCAGACGATGCTGCAGGACGCCAGAGACTGCGTATATCCGTATTTGCGCATTTCGGGGTAAGCGATTTTTCCCATCGTGATCGCGGTTGCGGTACTCTCCCCGCAGATTGCGGCAAAAAGACCACAGGCGCCGATGGTCGCCATCGCAAGACCGCCCTTGATATGACCGATCCACTTTCTCACACAGATATACAGATCCGCTCCGATATCGGAGTGAGAGAGGAAAGTCCCCATCAAAATAAACAGCGGCATACAGACCATCGTATAGCTTGCGACCTGGCTGTACGGCACGCTGCCGAGTACCTGATATGCATTTTCAAATTTTCCGGTGATGAGCCAACAACCGATAAAGCTGATAACCATCATCGAAACGCCTACCCACATACGGGCAAACATGATGACGAGAAGGACGACGATGCCGATGACACCGATCCAAAATGGGGTAAGTTCCATTACACATTCACCTCCACAGTATCGAGTCCCGGGTTCACTCTTTCATTGTGCCGAGCGATAATGTTTCGCAACTCAACACAGATTACACCCAATCCGCAAAGGATCAAGCCAATACCCGTTACGATCAGGAACGGCCAGCGAGGAATGTTTAAGAAAGAAGAGGATAATGCCATCGTATAGGCGAGCTGAGCCTGTGTCAGTGCGGCGACGCCCGCGAGGACATACATGACAAATGAAATGCCGAGTGTTATGTGATCCATCCACAGTAATTTTTTTAAGACGTCTATTTTGATCTGTGCGTCTTTCACAGACGTCTGTCCGATACCGAGAAAGATGACGATGACAACAACGTTGACGACGAATTCATTACTTCCCACGAAGGATCGATTCATGTTTCTCATAATTGCATCTGCTGCGACATAAAACATCATGAGAATCATGACCCCGGCACTGATAATGCCGAAAAAATTAATGAATTTACCGAGACCTTTTTCGATTTTCTCTAATATAATCAATCTTTCTTCACACCTCTTTTCTACGCATCTACAAGGGTTTTCTGTTTCATTTTAGAAGAAAAGGTCGGGGATGGCGGCAAATCATATCATGATCAATATGTTACGAATTTGCCGATCCCCGACCGAAACAATAACTTATTTTGGTCTATTCCCTAAATATCTGCTCTTCGATTAGGCAGCGTCGTCAAAATACTTGAGCATCTGCTCGTAGACAGCTTTGCCGTCATAACCGGCAGCGTCGCACTGTTTGAACCAATCATCAAGAATCGGCTGCATCGCATCGGCCCACGGCTTACGGTCATCGCCTGTGATGTAGATGATTTCCTGCCCGGCGGCCTCGCATTTCTCAAGCGCGGCAGCATAGGATTCAGCATCTGCATTGTAGACGTAATCCGCACCGACCTTGAAGGCATCCTTCATAATTCCCTGAAGGTCTTCGGGAAGACTGTTCCACGTATCATTGTTGATGAAGTATCCCATCGCCGGCATCGAAAGCCCGCCGCTGAGCGCTTCAGAACCGAATACGGTGTGTGTTTTCTGAATTTCAAAGAGCTGATAATTGTTGACGATCGCCCAATGGCTGAACTGTGAATCAACCGTACCGAGCTTCATGCCGTTGTAATAATCACCGGAATCGAGTTCGACTGCGGTGCCGCCGTTCTGGTTGGTCAGCTGACCGAGCAGTCCGTGCGCTTCGATTTTAAGACCCTTGATATCCGCAATTGAATTCACGGACTTGGTTCCGTGCAGATTGTAACCGCCCAGAACGAAGGGATACAGCCAAATCGAATTGGCATTCTTAAGCATCTCTTCCTGCAGTTCGGGGATCTCTTCGATCATCTTTACGTAGATTTCCTGAACCGCTTTACGATCGGCAGGCATATCCGCCTGAATCAGCGCATTGAACACCTGATTCAAAACCGATACGGATGCAATCTGTGTCGCTTCACAGGGAGACATATCGATGACGCCCGTCTTCAGGGAAGCCATTGTATCATCCTTTGAAACATAGGTTCCGGAGAAGTATGCTTCGAATTGCAGACGACCGTTCGATTTTTCTTCCGCATATTTGATCGCTTCCTGCACTGCGAGTCCCGGCGGGATGCTCTCAGATGCATAGTAGCTGAGCACGATCGTATAAACCGTGTCATCCGCTGCTTCCGTTCCTCCCGAAGAACCGCTCTGTGCCGGTGTATTTCCGGCAGAACTTGTGGTACTGCTGCCGCCGCACGCAGAAATCGAGAGCGTCACAACAACTGCCAATAAGATTAGTAGTACTTTCTTCCTCATCATGTTGCCTCCTAGCACACTGGATCGGGCGATTCCGATCCCTGATTATCCCAAATTTTATTTGAGACCAACGAAAAAAACGTTTGCTTTCTTCTACCGTGAAGAATAGCATTTGCATCAACTCCTGTCAACACAAATCTTTGCTGCAAATGAATGTATTTCTACGAATTATTCCATTAAATATCAAGCCCTGCATAATACCCGCCTGTCATCGCTTCCGCCAGATTTCCGGGCTTCACACAGTCACCGATATAAAGGACGAGCGGCGCGGTATCTTTAAGCGATTCAACGGTTCCGCGCAGGGAACGCTGCCCCACCGCGACGACGATGGTGTCCGCCGCCAGAATTTGTTTCTGCGCATCCCGTCCCGAGACCACCAGTCCTTCATCCGTGACTTCAAGTCCCTTCGTCTCAGTCATGATCTTCACATCGAATTCGGCCATTTTGTTCCGAACCATGGGACCGTGTTTGATATTTGCGTCGATGCAGACGCCGGACAACATTTCGACGACAGTGACCGCTTTGCCCTGCATCGCCAGATATACGGCGGCTTCGCATCCGACAAGACCGCCGCCCAGAATGACGACGCTTTGTCCGATCTTCACATCATCATCCGAAAGGCTGTTTGCCGAAACCACTTTTGGATGATCAATCCCCGGGATCGGCGGCAGAATCGGCTCGGCGCCGACAGCTACGATCACGGCATCGGGTTTTAATGCCTCAGCGATTTCCGGCGTGAACGCCTGTCCTTTTATGACTCGGACACCCTCCTTTTCCATCAGCAGTTCCATCACTCGAATGTTGTTAAAATAGTCCTGCTTAAACGGAATGTCCTTCTCGCACCGGATGGCACCTCCGAGCGCCGCGTTTTTTTCGTAGAGCGTGACGGTGTGTCCGCGCTCGGCAGC
>JAISKP010000131.1 GCA_031260885.1 Eubacteriales Family XIII. Incertae Sedis bacterium | reverse complement strand
GTGTCTGTGTTGCTGCCCATTACGGTTCGCCCCAGAACTGTGGTGAGATTTCTGTTTAAAAGATTCTTTCCTTTTGATATACTATGAAATAAACAAAATATAATGATGGTGATTTCGGGAGGAAGTTCATATGGACATCAACAGAGGGAAACTGGTCAGTCAGTACCAAAAGGAAATCGACGACTTCAAAAACACACACCCGAAGTCCGGCGCATTATATCAAAGAGCAAAGGACAGCCTGCTGCAGGGCGTCCCCATGAACTGGATGACAAAATGGGCAGGCAGCTATCCCGTCTTTGTCGCCGAAGCAAAAGGCGCCCACTTTACGGACGTGGACGGAAATACATATCTTGATCTGTGTCTGGGCGATACCGGCTCCATGATCGGGCATGCATCCGAGCCCGCTGTGGCGGCGATCACCGAATATGTAAAACAGGGAACGACCTTCATGCTTCCCACCGAAGATGCCATATGGGTCGGCGAGGAGTTGGGACGGCGGTTTGGCATGAAATATTGGCAATTTTCCACCAGTGCAACCGATGCCAACCGTTTTGCACTGCGACTCGCCCGTGAAGTGACGAAGCGACCGATGGTCGTGGTCTATAACTGGTGTTATCACGGAACGGTGGACGAAACCGTTGCTGTCATCGATGAAGCGACAGGCAAAACCGTTGCGAAACCCGGCAGTCTGGGACCACAGGTCGATCCGTCAAAGACGACACGCGTGATCGAGTGGAATGATGTGCCCGCACTTGAAGATGCGCTGAAAACCGGAGACGTTGCCGCCGTCTTAGCGGAACCGGTGATGACAAATTGCGGCATCGTACATCCCGCCCCCGGCTATCACGAGCAGCTCAGAGCGTTGACCAAAAAATATGGAACACTCCTGATCATCGATGAGACGCATACGCTGTGTACGGGCATCGGCGGATATACGAAGGAATACGCATTGAAACCGGACATGGTGGTGGTCGGCAAGACGATCGCAGCCGGGATTCCTACGGCGGCATATGGATTCACGGAAGAACTGGGCAAAAAGGTCGCAGATGCTATTCCACCGGAGCTTTGTGACATCGGCGGGATCGGCGGAACGCTGGCGGCGAATGCGCTGAGCATGCACGCAATGAAAGCCGTCCTCTCGGAAATTCTGACGGAAGCATTTTATGCAAAAAGCATTCCGCTTGCAACAAGGTTTAATGCGGGTGTGCAGCGTGTAATAGACGAATATGACCTGCCCTGGAACACGACGCAGCTCGGTTGCCGTACAGAATACTGGTTCCGCAGAGCGCCGGCCGTGAACGGCGGAGAAGCCGAGGCGGCGGTGGATTTTGAACTCGATCAGTATATGCACTTAGCCAGTCTGAATCGTGGCATTCTGATGACCCCCTTCCACAACATGGCGCTCATCTCCGCACCAACGACGGAAGCGGACATTGACCGGCACACCGAAGTCTTTAGGGAAATCGTACAGGCGATTCTGTAGATCCAATAGGTCGAGTATCACCCGGTAGGTGGTGTGCCGAAAAGGTTGCGCCGAAAACGCATCTCGTTCGGGAATGATCCTCGTATTCAACATAAAAAACCGAACGAAACGGCTTTTCGGCGTAAATAGCCCCAATAAAATGCCGAAAACGCATCTCGTTCGGGAATCAACCTAATTTTAAGCTTAAAAACCCGAATGAGATCGTTTTTCGGCGAACAACTGCAACGCACAATTCAGGGCGCTGATCAGGGATGTCCCTGTCCGGCACTCCGACCCCGGCACTATACCCCGAAATACATCAGGCAGAATGCGATGATGTAGAACAGGTAGACGTGCGCCGGATAGAAGATGTAGAAGAAGTACTTGCTGCCCTTGCCGCGCTGCCCGCCGTAGAATAAGATCGGAATCGCCGCGAATACCATGAGCCACTGCATTCCTTCCATCGTAAAGAACGTGAATACGCTGACCAGAATAAGCCCGAGAATCTGCAGGAGCCGATGGTCGCGGAAGATATAGAAAAGCACCGCCAAAACGACGAGGAAGATCCCGCCTTCCACAGAGATCGGGCTGGGAATGAACAGAAGAAGCCCGACGATCAACTGCCAAGGCAGATAGCCCTGTAATAAAAGTGGCAACACATTCATCGCAATCATTCCGATCATACCCAGGATATATAGTATTTTCTTACCGACGCTTGCCCCCGAACCCTTTCGCAGCATGTCTACCAGCTGCATGTAGAGTGTACTGACGAGCAGTGTTCCGAAGATGTTGTTCGTGAGCGGAATTTCTTCGAGCGGCAACGCTTTCGTCAGCACCAGGGAAATTATGGCCATTCCCCAATAGCCGATGAACAATTGAAGCATATACCGCTTCTTACTGTGCGTATAAAAAAATCCTTCCGCGCAGAGAAATATAAAGATCGGTGCGACCGGCCGCCCGAGCCAGTTGAACCACACCGGTACGCCCTGTAGTATAAACATCTGATGCAGATGATCCATCACCATGAGGATGATGCCGATCCACTTCAGATGAAATCCTGTTAAATTTTGCTTTGCAGAGAGAAGTGTAGGCTGTCTTTCCATAAAGCACGCTCCTTTCATAATAAATCGATAACATTTCATTGCGACTTGAATCGCTTTAAGGTAGCGCGGGTTGCCCGAATCCGCCGCCTCCTTGGGCAGAGAGGATTGTTCGAGCAATCCTCTCTGCCCTAAGCATGTATGGCAATATTATAATGAAGCAACCTTAAATAAACATGAAATCTATGTGAAATAAATAACAAGCGTGATCGGCAATGTGAAAGGCAATGTGTGGTTGACTTGACCAGGAAATCTATTTAGAATGAGAATTGGGAAAAGCGCTTTCAGCTTATTTACTATTTAGAACAATCAGCGCCTATTTTATTCAAATGGAATGCACCGAAAGAGAGGACTTCGAAATGTATCAGCAAAAATATCCGCATCTTTTTACCCCGATCGTGCTCGGAAATACCTTATTCAGAAACAGGATCTTTGCATCTCCGACGGGATATTGCAATGTGAACGGCGACGGATACGTGGACGAGGGTGCTGCTGCTTATTATGAACGGAAAGCGAAGGGCGGCGTTGCAAGCGTCGGTTCTTTCGGTGCAAATGTCGACGGGGAACTCGGGCGTGCTGCGGGTCATCAGATCGCAGCGGATGCACCGTTTCTCATCCATAACCTTTCCCGGATTGCATACGATGTGAAGGCCTACGGCGCAGTTGCATCCCTCGAACTCCATCATTGCGGCATGTATGCAAACAGATCCTTCTCCTTTACGAGCGAAGGCGGCAACGTCGGAAAGGGACTCGCATACGCGCCGGTCGATACCGAGGTCGGCGGCAGGATTGTTCCGGAAATGCCGTTAGCGATCATTGAACGGACAATCGATAAATTTGCAAAGGCGGCCGCACTGGCAAAGGCCAGCGGCTTCGGCATGGTGACGGTTCATGCGGGACACGGGTGGTTGCTCCATCAGTTCATGAATCCAAATCTCAACAAACGCAAGGATGAGTGGGGCGGTCCGGCGATCGAAAACAGGATGCGGCTTACCTTGGAAGTCCTTAAGGCGATCCGCAAGGAAGTCGGCCCGGGATTCCCGATCGAGGTTCGGATGAGCGTGTCCGAGTGCTTTGAAGGCGGCTACGGCGTCGATGAAGGCGTCGCAATCGCAAAGTCTTTGGAAGGTTATGTCGATCTGATCAACGCTTCGGCAGGGAATCATGAGGTGGACGAAGTTTTTGCGGTGACCCATCCGAGCATGTATTTGCCGGAGGGTGTGCTCGCCGATTTCGCAGCGGAACTGAAAAAGCATGTAAAGACGCCGATCGCGGCGATTGGTGCGCTCAGCGATCCTGCGCTGATGGAAGAAATCATCGCATCCGGCAAAGCGGATGTCGTCGAAGCCGCCCGTACCTTTATCTGTGATCCGGATTTTGTAACGAAAGTCCGTACGGGAAACGAAAAAGACGCGAGAAAGTGTCTGCGCTGCTTTGAGTGCTTCTCCTCCACGATGACAAACGGTGAAATGTACTGCGCACTCAATCCGCGGGCGGGAAGAGAATTGGAAGACCGGTTTGAGATTCCTGCCGCGGCAAAACCGAAAAAAGTACTTGTCATCGGCGGCGGCATCGGCGGTATGGAAGCCGCACTCACGGCCAAGAAGCGGGGTCATGAAGTGATCGTCTGTGAGAAAACAGACACGCTCGGCGGCGTGCTGCGCTGCGAAGGAGATGTTCCGTTCAAGAAAAACCTACATTATTATCTCGATCAGCAGAGCCGGTTCATTTCGGAGGCGGGCATCCGCGTAGATCTGAATACAACGGCTTCGGAAGACTATGTGCGGTCGATCGAACCCGATGTGATCATCGCAGCCTTGGGATCCAGTCCGATCAAACCGAGGATCCCCGGCATCGACGGAGACAATGTGGTTTCGGCGCAGGATGCCTATATCAACGCGAAGAGTCTCGGGAACCGCGTACTCATCATCGGTGCGGGGCTTGCCGGCGTAGAACTCGGTATCTATCTGAAGGGACTCGGCAAGGATGCGCAGGTGGTTGAGGGAACAGATCACATCAACGCGGGTGGAAACTTCATCTACATGCATGGTCTCAGAGTGCAGGTTCAGAAAAGCGCGCTTCAGATCGACTACAATTCACTGGTCAAGGCGATTGACGGCAATACGGTCACCTGTACGCGTGACGGTGCCGATGTGACCTATGAGGCGGATACGATCGTGTATGCAGTGGGTCAGGCACCGCGCAGAGAGGACAGCATCGCGTTCAATCTCCTCGCGCCGGAGTTCTATATGATCGGCGATTGTGTTGCGACGAGGAATATCATCTCGGCAACAAGTGAAGCTTATCATGTGGTAAGAAACATCCGGTGAAAATCGGAACAACAAACAGAAATTTTCTGAAATTCGGAATCCTCTGTGTCGCGATGACAAACGGCGGGAATATGCCGCTTGTTCCCGCACTCGGAGCCATCAAGGAAGCGATGCCAGACGTATCGCTTCCTTTGATACAAAGTCTGCTTTCGGTACAGTGCCTGTTCATCGCATTCGCGCCGATGTGGTACGCAAAACTGCTGGAGATCTTGCCCAAACGGCGCATCATGCAATTTGGAATGATGATATTCCTCATCGGCGGTATCATGCCTTACTTTCTGCATCAGAACATCTGGATTATGCTGATCTTTCGGGCACTTGTCGGTACCGGCAATGGTCTGTGCATGTTGCTTTCCATGGATCTGGTGGTTGATTTTTTCGACGATCATGAGCGCGATTCGATGCAGGGCGTGCTGTCGGCTGTCGCAAACGTCACCGGCGTCATCTATCAGCTCATTGCGGGTTATCTGATTCAATTCGGTTGGCGTTACGCTTTCCTCACTTTTTCCCTAGGCAGCATTTATCTAATACTGGCCACCATTATTGTCCCGGAACCGAACCGGAAGGGGAAGATTAAGGCGATGGAAGGCGCAGAGGATATTCGTGCAAAATTGAATCCAAAGGTGTTTTTGTTCAGTGCGGTTACGGTTCTGTTTTTCATCGCGTGGATGTCCGCATTTAACAATATGTCCTTTACGCTGACAACGGAAAAGCTCGGAACGGCTTGGCAGATCGGACTTGTAACGTCGTGCGCGTCTCTGGGCGGTCTTATCCTGGCGCTGTGTTTCGGCTTTATTCAAGAGCGGATGCATCACAATTCGATCACGCTTTCCTACATACTTTCGGCCGCCGGCTTGTTCGTCCTCTATTTTTCTCATCATCTTGTGCCTTTCGCCTGCGGTGCGGCACTCATCGGAATGGCACTCGGCATTATCGTTCCGGCTCAGATCACGAAGGTGACCGAGATGGTTCCGTATTCTGCGGCACCCAAAGCGATTGCGAGCATCACTTTTTCGCTCGGCGTCGGTCAGTTTCTGCAGCCGATCGTGTTCAGTTTTCTGGGAGAACACGGGCAGGGACGCGAGGGTTTTCTCGCTGCCGGCATCATGACTGTTCTGCTCATCGGACTCATCATCATCGTTTTGAAAATCACCTCGCAAAAGGGTTGATTATTGCCTGTGATCCATCTATAATTTTGTCTGAGAGAGGAAGTTGAAAGCGCTTTTAATTTCGCGCATTTCGGGACGATGGGAGATTATTGCTACACCAATTAAAATTCACATCGAAGGACAATTGATCGGTGAAAGGAGTTCTGCATGGGAAACGACAGACACATTATTCAGTATGACCAAGATATTTCACTTTGCAGCGGCTGCAGTGGCTGCGAAGTGGTTTGCGGTCTGATTCATGAACGGAAGACAGGACCTGCGGCGCGTCGCATTTTTGTTCATAAGGATTCGGTTCAGATGATTCACACGGTTTATACCTGCCAGCAGTGCGCGGAGCATCCTTGTTTCGATGCATGCCCGAAGAAGATCGGTGCCATGCAGATCGATGAAGCGACGGGCATTGTTTACGTCGATCAGGAGAAGTGCATCGGTTGCGGGCTCTGTGTAAAAGCCTGTCCATTTGAACCGAAACGCATGCAGGTCGGCGTGAACAAGAAGGCGCAGAAATGTGATCTGTGCCGTGACCGCGCAGAAGGACCCGCCTGCATCGCCGAGTGTCAGGTCATGTGCCTCGGAATGAGCGACGAGCCTATTCCGGCAGTGAAGTAGAGCAGGAGGTGAATGAATATGCGTGTTGAAAACACTTCTGAAATATCCTATGGCTATGTAGGCAAGATCGCTCGTATCAATCTGACCGACAGTACGGTTGAAATGATTTCGACGAGCAATTATGCGCCGTTCTGGCTGGGCGGTCGTGCGATCGGAAGCAAGATCTTTTGGGATGAAGTAAAGCCGAGCGTCGGCGCGTTCGATCCCGAAAACAAGATGATCCTCATGACCGGCCCGACGACAGGCACGGGCGTCCCGACGGGCGGACGGACTTCCATGGTGGGCATTTCGCCCAACAGCCTTCCGGAACAGTTCTGCTGGGGAAATATCGGCGGTTGGTTTGGTGCAAATCTGAAATTCGCCGGTTTTGACGGTATTATCCTTGAAGGCAGAGCGCCGAAACCGACGCATGTCCATATCAGCGACAATGAGATCACCTTCCATTCCGCGGAAAATCTCTGGGGCATGCTTGTCCACGAGACGCAGTATGAACTTGAGAAGATCTTTGACGACGATGAAATTACGAGCCTCGTGATCGGTCCGGCGGGTGAGAACCTCATCCGGATCGCGAGCATCACGTCAAGCAATGACAATGCCTTCGCAAAGAGCGGCTTCGGCGCGGTCTGGGGATCCAAAAATCTCAAAGCCGTCTCTGTAAAGGGCACGGGAACGGTTACCGCATACGATCCGGAAAAGATCTTTGAACTGCGCAGGAAGATGGGCAATCCGCAGCGCAGACTGAACCCGGTTCAATATAAGGATCAGGTCACCTTCCGACCGCATATTACGTTCGATGTCGAGAATCAGAAAGTGAAGGAGTCGCGCCTTACGTGCAGTTATGGCTGTAACCAACGCTGTAATCTTTTCACCTTGGATACAAAATCGGGCATTTCCGACGACATTCGGACGAATCAAGTTCACAAATGCGTCAGCATCTATGCGTTCAAACTCATGAACGATTCCGGTTGGAATCCCGGTATGAGTTTCCATACGGCGCAAAACAATGTCGCTGCGTGTCTGTGGATGGCCGGCACACCGCCGCCGCAGGATACAACGGATCCCTATCTGGATATGCTGAACGACAGACGTATCGGCAACACGATGAATTTCTGGGACGGTGACTACGACAGGGGCAATGTCGTCAACGATCTCTGTACACAGTACGGGATGGATAAGTGGGACATTATCGTTTGGTACATGACGTGGTTTTACATGGGCAAGCAAACCGGCGTGCTGAAGGATGAAGATTTCGGTATGGAGATCGATCCTTCATCGGAAGAATTCATGAAGCACGTGATGCACATGATTACCTACCGGGAAGGCAAGATGGGCGATCTTCTCGCGGAAGGTATGGCGCGTTGCATCAGAACCCTCGGCATCGAAAAGTATGGAAACACGATCTATAAAGAGATCTATTCCAACGTGGTGCCGGGACTCCAACTGGATATTCCGATCAGCTTCGAGTCCGCCTGGGGGCACAGCTTTCATTGGCTTGGTCGCGGATTCCAAGGGATCAACGATATCACGGCATGGTTGCCGGCAGCGCTCATGCTCATGTCGAATACGCGGGATTCGCAGACAAATTCACATATTCATGAAACGCTACAATACATGATAGATGCGAAGTCTGATCCCTGTCATAGTCCTGCAGTCGTAAATTGCGCCGTTATGGGCGAGGACAAGGCGGAACTGAAGGAGTCGCTCACGACCTGCGACTGGCAGTGTCCGAATGTCTTCTGGATGGATATGGAAACGGAGATGCTCTATGCTGCCACCGGCATCCAGATGTCGGAGGAAGAACTGGCGCTCTACGCCAAGCGTTCAAAGAATCTGTTCCGCGCGATCTTGATGCGCAACTATGGTCGGGACAGAGAAATGGAAGTGAAGGAAGTCCACCGTATGCTCACCTATCCGGATTGCGAGGGAACGACGGTCAGTTGGGAAGACTTTAACGACCTCGTTGATCTTTACTATGACCAGAGAGGCTGGGATCGCGAGACCGGATGGCCGACGCTTGCGACCTGGGCAAAATGCGGACTCTCCGATATTGCGGAAGAACTGAAACAGCTCGGAAAGCTCCCGGCCTGATTTCGAAAAGACATTAGGTGGGAAGCGTCCGGTGGTAATCATCACAGTAGAAAAAAATAATAAAAAAAACACAAAAATACCTGTAAGTATGATAATATTACACGGTAATAGTCACCTTTATCTTCTATAATGAAGCGTGGCAGACATTTCTTGTCAAAGTAGTTTTGAAGGGAGTTAAGAATGAAGAAGAAAGTAATATCAATTTTATTGGTCGCAGTTCTGTCTTTGACCGTATTCTCAGCATGCGGAAGCTCGGATACAACGACAAGCAGTGCAGGCAGCGCGCCCCCCACTACGAGCAGTGACACGGACGCTACCGCAGACGGTGAATGGGATTTCTCGGATGCAACACCTGTAAACCTTCAGGTTGCGATGTACCTCAGCGATGCGGATCCGCAGACGAAGGACTTGGAGCGGTGGCTTGATCTCGTCAAGGAATATTCTGAAGGCACCATCGATTATACGATGAATGCAGGCTCTACCTTGGCTGCCGGCGACGAAGAACTCGACGCTGTAAAGAACGGACTCGCGGATCTTACATTCTTCCCGGTTTCGTATGGCGCAGGTACACTTCCGCTGCTTTACATGCTCGAGTATCCGAATGCACTTCCCTACACGAATGATGAAGCTGCTTCCTATGCGCTTACGGATTGGCTCGCCGCCATCCAGCCTGATGAGTTGGCTGATTTCCATCTCAACTTCGCGATCGGACAGGGCAACGGTTGCTTCATGACGACAACACCGCTCAGGACTTTCGCCGACTTCTCCGGCAAGCAGATTCGCTGCGGCGCATCTCAGACGGGAATCATCGAATCCTATAAGGCAAAGCCGACCGTGTTGGTGTTCTCGGAAGTTTATGAAGCAGTCAGAACCGGTGTTGTACAGGGCTTCTACGGTATGACACAGGCTGCCGGCAACATCAAGCTTTACGAAGTAGCAAAATATCTCACATATGCGCCGTATTATCTCGGTTCGTATATCTCAGTTACAAATAAGGGTGTATGGGATTCTCTTACACCGGATCAGCAGGCAGCTTTCACCAAGGCTACGGATGATGCATTCGCAGATTTCCTCGCAAAGGGTAGATATGCCGATGCTGCAACAGCTGTTGAAGTGTATAAGGACAACGGCGTTGAGATTATCACGCTCAGCGACGACGATATCAAACTCATGGGTGATGCCGGTGCATCTCTCCAGACCGACTATGCGGCAACGCTCGATGCAAGCCTGGATGCGATCGCTGCACTTGATCTCTATAACGAGCTGCGTGCAAAATATAACGATCAGTTCAAATAAGAACGCGCACGAAAAGACTTTAGTGAACATTTTATTATATCGGGATGCCTTTCGGGGCATCCCGATGAACGGAGAATAACATGGATAAATTCATTTCTATTTTTTCGTCCATGGCATCATGGTTGACAAAAGTTGCAGGACTCATGTTGCTTCTAATCAGTCTTCTTGTGTGCGCGCATGTCATCTTGCGTGGTTTTTTTAACTCAGGCATTGATGGGGTCTATGAGATCGTACAGTATGGCATGTTGACAATCGTCTCCATCACGCTTGCCGAAAACGAACTGACCGGGGGGAGTATCGTAGCGAATTTCATTCTCGACAGAATGAAACCGCGCGTTGCCAATATATTTAGTATCGTCATGTATGCGGTTGCTGCGGTTACAATCGCTGTTGTCATATATAACCAAATCGGCATGGTCGGGCAGAAGCTTGCCAACGGTGCCGTGACGGGCGTCCTCTTTATACCACACTGGATTCTTATCGTCATCATCTGCATTGGTCTTTTCTTTTTCACGATCGCCTTTCTTATTAAAGTCGTTACCTTAATAAGAAACCATAAGAATGTCGGTGATAGAGCGCTCACGGCGGATGAAATCGCCGCTGAGATGACCGCGAATACCGAGTTTTAGGCAGAGGGAGGAAAAATCATGTCACCAATCACAATTGGTATTATCGTATTAGTCGGTTTTCTCGTCATCATGTTCCTCGGTCTTCCGGTTCCCATTTCGATGATGGTTTCTGCGATCGTAGGAATCTCGCTTATGAGATCTCCGGGTGCGGCTTTTCAGGCGGTAGCTTCGGATATCTTTCAAAATTTTGGATCCTATACGTTAACTGTTGCACCGATCTTCGGTTTGATGGGTTTTCTGGCCAGCTATTCCGGTATCGGTGAAAGCTTGTTTAATGTTGCCGATAAATTTATCGGACATAAAAGGGGCGGAATTACCTCCGCCGTGCAGGTTGCAAGCGCGATGTTCGGCGCGATCTGCGGTTCTATCCCTGCGACAATGGGCACGATGGTGACCGTTGCACTGCCCGAAATGGAAAAGCGCAATTACGAACCGAAGTTGTCTACGGCCGGAATCGCCGCTGCCGCTTCACTCGCGGTACTGATTCCGCCAAGTGCTACGATGATCATCTACGGTGTCACCGCGGAAGAATCCATCGGCCGGCTGTTTATCGCCGGGATCTTCCCCGGGATCATGCTCATGGTCTTCCAGATCATCGCGATCATGATCGTCGTAAAGAGACATCCGAATTACGCACCGGTTGCAGAGAAATCCACTTGGGCGGAACGCTGGGCTGCGGTGCGCAAGGGTGGACTTGTGGAAGTTGTCATCATCTTTATGCTCTCTGTAGGCGGCATGTTCATCGGTTGGTTTACCCCGACGGAAGGCGCTTCGATCGGTGCAGTCGGCATGCTTTTGATCGGTCTGATCGAGCGCAAGATCAACTTTACAAAGCTCATGACGGCTCTGGTTGCCTCCGCAAAGTTGGCAGCGATGGTCTTCTTTATCATCACCTGCGGTACGTTGTTCGGTCGGATGTTTACGCTTTCCACAATTCCTACGCAACTTGCGAAATTCGTCACGACGCTCGATGTGCCCGTTTGGGTGCTGCTCGGCATCATTCTGATCATCTACTTTATCCTCGGGATGTTCATTGACGGAATCGCCATCATCCTGATCACCGTTCCGATTTTCTCGCCGATTCTGGCAGGTCTCGGCTATGACGGAATCTGGTACGGCGTTCTGATCGTCATGGTATTGATCCTCGGCGGATTGACGCCACCTGTGGGGCTGAACTGCTTCTATATGAAAGGATTCTGTAAAGATGTTCCGCTGTCCGTCATCTTCTCCGGCGTATGGCCTTTCGTAATATGCATCGTGCTTGCGATGATCATCATCATGATCTTCCCGCCGATTGCTACGTGGCTGCCGACGGTATTGTTTGGGCTGTAACGCGGATTGTAACAATACGCAAAGCAAGTATGGAAGTAAAGTGATTTATATGAAAGCCTTGCTCGGCAGTATTGTTGGGTGAGGTTTTCGTTTAGACGGCAGTTTATTTAAAAGCGCTGAAGTGTGAAGGAGGTCATTATGGGGTTGTCAGAACTTAGTAAGAGAATGGTTGCACTGAAATATCAAGATCTTCCGCCGGAAACGATTGAGAAGGCGCGTGTTGCGATTTTGAATTACCTGAGCGGAAGTCTTCCGGGCGCGGATTCCGATCTCGCTTTCGCGGAAGAAAGTATTTGGAAGGCGCAGAACTGCAGCGGAAACGCGGTTGTGATCGGACACCGGGGCAGCACTTCTCCACTTGCGGCCGCCGCGATTAACGGCGTCATGGGGCAGGTATTTCTGCAGGAGGATTGTCACGAGCATACGATCAGCCATCAGGGTGTCATCGTCATTCCGACCGCGCTCGCGCTCGGTCAGGAACGGCATGTGAGCGGTGAACAGCTTATAGAGGCAGTCGTCTGCGGCTATGAAGTGCAGGGGCGTATCGGGAAGGGATTGATTCGGGATGGTTTTCCGAAAAACGGTCTTCGTCCCGCCAGCATCCTCGCGCCTTTCGGTGCTGCCGCTGCCGCTGCCAAAATCCTTGGATTGAATGCCGAGCAATTTCAGAATGCGATCACGATTGCGGCGAATGCCGCCGGCGGCGTGATGGAATTTTCGATCACGGGAACGCCTGAGATCTGCATTCAAAATTCAAACGGTGTGAAGAACGGCATCATAGCGGCACTGCTTGCCGAACAGGGCATTCAAGGCGCGCCGACTGCGCTTGAAGGAAGGTTCGGTATCGGACTGGCGTTCAACAATGTGGTCTGTGATTGGCGTGCGCTGGATGAAACGGATCTGTTTGAGATCGACGATACCTTCATCAAGATTTATCCCGGATGCGGTCATGTGCTTCCGACCGCACAGGGCATCATAGACATTGTGAAAAACAATCAGATCGACCCGGATGATGTCGAAAAGGTCATCGTGGGCGTTTCCGTAAACGGCGCAACCTTCCCCGGCGTTGACAATCCGGGACCGTTCAAGGGAACGATCTCGGCGATGATGAGTCACCAATTCATGGTCTCATCGGCATTGACAAAAGGGGAGGTCAGCATTGCGACGATCCGGCAGTTTGCCGATGGGGCGATCAATGCGTTGGCGCCGAAGGTGCAGGTCACGGTGGATGAAGAGATCGAAGGTCGGAAGATCGTCGGCGCACGCGTGACGGTGTATCTGAAAGACGGCAGGACGTTTACGAGCTTTCAGGATGATACGATCCCGCAGACGGAAGCGGGCGTGATTGCGCGCACCTATATCTTCGGAGAACCGTTCTTTACCGAAGCGCGCATTGATCAGATCCTTGCAAAAGTAAAGACTTTACCGCAGCTTGCAGACATCAACGAACTGATGGCGCTTTTCGTGCCGGAAAAATAGTGCATTTACGATTCGTCATGGAAAAACCTCCTGCGACTCTTTCGGATCACGGGAGGTTTTTCTATGATTTGGAATCCTGTTTTATTCAAATTTTACGATACAAATTCCGCGCTGCCTTAAGGTAAAGAGGCGGGTTCGAGCAATCCTCTCTAACCTCAACCGTACATTAATTTCGGCAGGAAGGTGATCATGTTCGGGAACACAATCAGCAGGATGCATACCGCTGTGTTCGCGATGACGAACGGCCAGATGCCTCTGAACATCGTTCCGATCGGGACACTGGGGATCAATCCTTTCAGGATGAATACATTTAAACCGACCGGCGGCGCAATGGATCCTGTTCCAACGACGATGACGATGATGACGCCGTACCAGATCGGATCGTATCCGTACGTCCCGCAGATGATCGGATAGAAGATCGGAATGGTGAGCAGGATCAGCGGCATTTCATCCATCAAAGCACCCAAAATCAGATAGATGATGACGATGATGATGAGCACAAACCAACCGGGCATGTCCATATCCACCACAACATTGCCGAGCCACGCCGGAAATCTTGATATCGCAAAGAACTTACCGAAGATGGTGCCGCCTGCGAGCAGCATATAGACCATCGCCGTCAGCTTTATCGTATCGATCATGGCCTTTTTGAATTTCGGAACGTCAAGTTTCTTTTCGATAAACGTGATCAGAAACATACCGGCTGCACCGATGGCACCCGCTTCGGTCGGTGTGAACCAACCTGCAAACAGTCCGCCGAGTGAGAGCAGAAAGACGATGATAATTTCGATGAGTCCGCCTTTTGTGATTGTTGAAAAACGCTCTTTCCATGAATATCTACGCGTGGCCGGTGCAATAGATGGATTCTTTTTGCACCATATCACGATGACGAGTATGTATGCGATGAGCAGAATGACCCCGCCGGGGATGCCTGCTACGAAAAGCCGACCGATGGAGTTCTCTGTCATCGAACCGTAGATGATCAGCCATAGGCTCGGCGGGATCAGTACGGCCAACACCGCACCGCTTGCGATGCTTGCGGTAGAGATCTCGTCGTCATAGTTATATTTTTTCATTTCAGGGTAAGCAACGGTGCCAAACGTTGCTACCGTTGCGGGCATGGATCCGCAGATCGCCCCAAACAGCGCACACGCGAGCTGCGTTGCGATCACAAGACCGCCTTTTCTGTGCCCGATGAATTTGTGTGCAAGATCGAACAAGCCGGTTCCGATCCCCGTGCATCCGGCGAGATACCCCATGAGTGCAAACATCGGAACCACGCTGGCCGTATAAGAAGTGAATTGGGACAGCACGTCCGAAACGACGACCTGTAACGCGGAATCCACATTCTTGAGTACAATAATACCCGCGGCACCGACAAACATCATCGAGAAGGATACCGGCATGCCCAAAAACATCATGACCAAAAATGCGACTAATCCTATCACACCAACTACTATTGGATCCACTTAGTGACCTCCTTTCAAGAAACCTTCGCCCATCTTTTACCCAAGCATGGTATTATCACTTTTTTTGTCTTCATTCGAAAGTGATTTTCCGAAAATTTCTTTGCATAATTTATAAACCGTACAAATAACGATCAGTGCAAATCCAGCCGATATGCAAGCCACAAAAATGTAGGTGGGAATCCTCAGATCGGCCGAGTAATCCCCGTCGATCATTTTCTGCTGTGCGAACTCTACCAGTTTTACCGCAATGACCGAGGAACCGACGATGACGAGGAGATCGATAAAAATTGCGACAATCTTCTGGAGTGTTGCCGGCAGAAGATCGGTAACCATGGTTACTTTGACATTGCCGTCATCCAGTTCGTTGCCCGGCATTGCAAGAAGCGCCATGAGCATTGCAAGATAACAGACGCCTTCGAAAGTTCCGAAGATCGGTTTGTTGAAAATGGCGCGCATCAGGACATTCGCGACCGCCAACAGCGTGACCAGGATCATAAAGATGCCCGAGATGTTATTGGCAAACGACACGATCCCGTATATTATTTTAGAAAAAATTTTCATTGAAGCTTACCTCAACATTCCCGTTTGTATGAAAAACACATTTTAAACAGGTGAATTACAGAATAAGCCCCATACATTTTGAATTCATGTATGGGGCGAAGCGTTACTTACTTATAGGGGTTCGGATATTCCGCATTGTATTTCGCCATCAAATCCTGCCATGTTTTGATGTATGCAGCACCATCAAGACCCTTGCCGTCCAACTCTTTGATGTAAGCATCCACAGTGGACTGCGCTGCAGTCAGCCATTCGGCATACTCTGCATCAGACAGAACCGTAATGTCCAGATTGTTTTCCGTCTTGGCATTTTGGATTGCAATCAGTCCCTGGTTGTCGAAATAATTCAGAATCTTATTATCATAAACGTCTGCTACGACATCCTCCAACACCTGCTGAAGATCCGGCGGAAGCGAATCGTATGTGTCCTGATTCATAATCATGATATGAACCGTATTGAGCATCGGGAAGAATGTCATATATTTGGCAACCTCAGCCAATTTCCAAGCTCCGATCGACTCAACGGCACCGATGTAGGCGTCCACGACACCGGTACGCATCGCTTCATAGACTTCGCCCATCTGCATGGTGACCGGAGTTCCACCCAGCGCTTCAACCGTCTTTGCAAGCGTCGAATTCGTGCGAACCTGGAGACCTTTGAAGTCCGCCATCGATGTGAGCGGTGTCTGTGAAAGGATGACGCCGGGACCGCCGCCGTAATACATCAGAACCTTGACGCCGTCCATTTCGGGAGGCTGCCATTCCGCCATCGCAACATTTACCGCAGCGGCGGAAGCGTTTGCGCTTTCATAAGTTCCGGGGAGTTCAAATACGCTGCCGACCGGGAATTTGCCGGGCATTGTCGACATATAGGTAATACCGATGTCGCCTACGCCGGTTTTAATACCGTCCATTGTATCCTGCGCAGCAAGCAGCGCGTTTGCGGCATAGATTTCAAGTGAAAGTCTGCCGTCTGATTT
>JAISKP010000066.1 GCA_031260885.1 Eubacteriales Family XIII. Incertae Sedis bacterium | reverse complement strand
AACGACAGTCTCGATATTCAGAATATGGTCGATGAATTCCAGGCATATATCGGTAACACGCTTACAGAGATGCAGAACCAACACTTTCTGGCATTTTCACAGCACCATGGGTTGCCCACAAACCTGTTGGACTTCACAACATCCCCTTTGGTCTCCCTTTACTTTGCATGTAAAGGGGACATTGAACAAAACGGATACGTGCATTTCATTAACAATAAGCGCTTGATCGACATAACAAAACATCTCGAACTCGTAAAACCCGGGCTTTTCGCGAAACTTGCCCTTGCAACATCCGAAACGGATGAACTGTATTCCGGCATATCCAATGTATTATGTTTAAATAATGAATATGGCACTGAATTTATACGATCCATCGATGATAGCATCGGTAAACATACCGGAAATGAGAAGCTGCACAAAGCGCTTCTGCAGGCAATCGAAGAAATGGAAAAGGATGAAGATTTCTCATTGGATGTCCTGGATAAATTGATCGCAGCATTTGACAGGCGCGCAAAGGATTTCAAGGATTTTGAAACGGACACGGATGTTGACGAACTGGGATCCTACGGTCATATTTTTGCCCGATTTCTAATGCTCACAATATTTGAGCTCCGTGATA
This sequence comes from Eubacteriales Family XIII. Incertae Sedis bacterium, assembly GCA_031260885.1. Classification (GTDB taxonomy): domain Bacteria; phylum Bacillota; class Clostridia; order Peptostreptococcales; family Anaerovoracaceae; genus JAISKP01. The sequence goes on along the minus strand of JAISKP010000066.1, from coordinate 1,991 downwards.
ATCCCTTGATTTATCTGCCCTTCTATTTCACTTATGCGCCGCCCAACATCATTGGCAGAATTTCAAATCAATCGTCCGTTCTGATCTATCAGCTTTATGGGATCAACAGCATAAAGCAATTGATTCGACCCGATTGTTCCATCGTCATCACCAACAAAGAACAGATATTATCGGATCTGGATCATCTTGGCATCAACGAAAAATTCATTTTTAATGATTACGACCATATCGCGTCTCATGTGAAAGAGAAGCACTTAAAAATAGCGACAAAACAGGAAGACACGTTACGACAGTTACGTGAATTGGCGGCAAATCTTATATTAAAATAGAGTACGGCAGAACTGCTGTTTCTTCTTCGCCGTTACTTTGATTCAAATCATATTGCACAATGCAGGTTTGATCAGAAAAAGCGCTCTCCCGATTTCCACATCAGACAAACTGAATCTCCAGTTTCTTGCCGAGGGAGATGATGAGGTCAAAGAGCTGCCTTCATATCTGATCAAGATATTCTTTTCTGCATTTCATTGCATGAAACACAATCGTTGTATGTTCATCATCGTAACTATATATCACCTCAATTAGATTTCCATCCGACGGGCAGGAACAGCCGCTCGTAGGTGTAGGTCGCGTAGCGGTCGGTCATACTGGCGACCTGGTCCTTGGCGATCTCCTCGATGCCGTACTCTGCGATCATGTCGCGGTACTCCGCTGCGACTTCTTCGGGATGAATCAGATAATAATCATACAGGCTGTTGATCAGGTGCCCGATCTTCTCGATCTCGCTGTCCTGTTTCACCTGCTTGTTGTAGTAGACATTTTCAAACATATACGCGCGCAGCGCGGTCATCGCAGCGGCGCACGCCGGGCTCTGACTGATTTCGGGCTTGCCGTCGCTCGAAACGATCATGTCCCGAACCAAGGTATCGATGCGCTTCTTCGTGCTGTCGCCGAGGACACGCACGCAGTCCGCCGGCAGATCGGACTCCGCGATAATCGCGCTGCGCAGCGCATCGTCGATGTCGTGGTTGATATAGGCGATGCGGTCGCTGATCTTCACGATCTGACCTTCGAGCGTCATCGGCGTCACGGATCCCGTGTGATTCAGAATGCCGTCGCGAACTTCTATGGTCAGATTCATGCCGCGGCGTCTTGCGTTGCTCTCGAGCACATCGACGACGCGCAGGCTCTGAACATTGTGGTGAAATCCGCCGGGATGACGCTGGTTCAAAACCGATTCGCCGTTGTGACCGAAAGGCGTATGTCCCAGATCGTGTCCCAATGCGATCGCCTCGGTCAAGTCTTCGTTGAGCATGAGTCCGCGCGCAATCGTCCGTGAGATCTGCGCGACTTCAAGCGTATGCGTCAGCCGCGTCCGGTAGTGGTCGCCCTCGGGCGCAAGAAATACCTGCGTCTTGTGCATGAGGCGTCTGAGCGCCTTTGAATGAATGATGCGGTCGCGGTCGCGCTGAAAATCCGTGCGAAAATCACACGGTTCCTCCGGCGCCAGCCGTCCTTTCGACGCCGCGGCCTTCGCCGCAAAACTGCAAAGCGTCTCGTATTCTCTCTTTTCGGAATCGATTCTCGTCAACATCTCAACACCCCGTATGTCCGAATCCGCCCCCGCCACGTATTGTATCTGCAAGGGCATCCGCAGGTTCCCATTCGACGACTTCATGCCGGGCGACGACAAGCTGTGCGATACGGTCGCCGTTTTCAATCGTAAAGTCTTCCCTGCCGAGATTGATCAGCGCCACAAGGATCTCGCCGCGATAATCGCTGTCGATGGTCCCGACGCCGTTCGGCAGTCCGATGCCGTGCTTCACGGCAAGTCCGCTGCGCGCGCGCACCTGCGCCTCATAGCCCTGCGGCAGTTCGATGAAAAGCCCCGTGGGAATGGCTGCCCTATCTCCGGGCGCAAGCGTGAGGGGCTCCTGTAAAAATGCCCGAAGATCCATGCCGGCGGATCCCGGCGTCTGGTATTCGGGCAGTGA
>JAISKP010000008.1 GCA_031260885.1 Eubacteriales Family XIII. Incertae Sedis bacterium | reverse complement strand
CGGTGTTGGAGCGTACGATCAAATGGGCAGCCCAGTACGGTGTCGCGCCCGGTGCGCACATCGGATTGCCCGATCTGCAGGGTTTCGGTCGAAGGCAGCTCAATCTTTCTGCCGAAGAGCTTCGGAGTGACATCATCTATCAGCTTGGCGCGATGGACGCTTTTCTGAAGGTGTATGGGATGAAGATGCAGCATGTGAAGCCGCATGGAATTCTGTACCGAATGGTCGGTGAACAGGAAAAATACATCGACACATTCCTTGATGCGATCGAAGCCTATAATCCCGATCTTTTTATCATGCTCCATACCGGCTGCGAAGCGCTGAAACGTGCGGAAGCACGCGGTCTGAAGACTGCGCCGGAAGTGCTCATCGATCTGGGCTATGACGCGCAGGGAAACTGGATGCTGGAACGTGTGAAGAAGGCAAGATCTCCGGAAGAAGTCGCCGCTCGCGCGCTTCGCGTGGTAAAAGAAGGTCTTATCGATACGATAGACGGCGACAATTTAAAGGTTTCCGGCGTGACGGTCTGTATCCACGGTGATGCGCCGAATGCCGCCGACGTCGCGAAGACAGTCGCTGCCGTTCTGAAAGAAAATGGCGTTGAATTGCACAATCTCAGTGATTAATTTGTGCCGCCGCTGAGCGGCTGAATGGAGGTAACAATGAAACTGCAAAAATTGGATTTTTCCGTCGCCATTTTGGCAGGGGTATCCTGTTTCCTGATGTACATTGACGTCCCGGTATGGGCGGTCTTTATCGGATGGGCATGGTACTTTACCCTTGGCGCAACCCCCGATCTTATTAAAAAGGGCATCCTGCCCGCCATTACGGGTTCGGTTCTTGCCATTGTCGCATTTTTGCTGATCGACCTGTTCTCGGGATTTATGCCGGGAATGGCCGCCACGATCCTGTCCGTCATCATCTCTGTATTTCTATTGATGTTGACTCTGAAAGTTCCGATTCTGAATATCTCTTTGGTCTCCTTCAATGCATACTCCTGTATGTTTGTGGGATATGCTGCAGGGACATTTATGCCGATCGACGGACTTCCGGGTACCCTGAATGCTGCGATCTGGATCACCGGTGCAAATATCATCGGCCTCCTGTTTGGCTGGGCAAGCATCTTCCTTTCGAGTCTCGGGAAAAAGAAGAGCGCCAAATAGCGTAGCACAGCGCGTGCCGGAAGGATGGATCAATCGACGGATGTTACAATGCAGGTTGCGTTCGCTGTGCCTGTGCAAGCGGGCGTAGCCAAACCCTGCGTTGTACCCTCCGTCGATTTGGTAAACTGAGCCCCCACCTATTGAATGCGATCAATTGATCAGCAGCGTCCACTCCGATTTATCGAAATCGTGAGATTCATCCAGTTCAACTCCGAGTTGCCCTTGCAATGTCCGAAGTTCTTCTCCCAGACGAAGATTTCCCGGCACATTTACAGAATCCCATGAATCACTGACGCTGTATTCCGCCCATGTGGGATATGGCTTATCGTAGACACAGAAATAGTATGCATTATCAAGTGTCGTTAGCGTATGTATGCTAAGATCCGCGTTATAGTTAACATTTCTTTTGGCACGCACAACGGGTGTCTTCCCATCATCCCCGATGGATAAAAACCAATTTTGTTCGCCACCGCTATAGGGCATCCATTTAAAGGTATCTTTGTTCCCCAAATAGATGTATCCGCCGCTGTTACCGAAAACACGAACAGCCGCTCCTTCGCTCACGGTCCATATATCCTGCACTTCTATGAAAAAAGTACCATCATCCCAATAGCGTCCCACGGCGATCAATAGCTCGGGAACCTCATTTCCGTCCAAGTCTTGATATCGAATGTATGCGCTTTGATCTTGCCATGGCATGAACTCTTCCGGAGATATACTCATTTCTATGCGAAATCCGGAAGTCACAGGTTCATTCGGATCGTAAACGTCAGAGGAGTAATCTGCAAAATTATTCGCAATCGCATCGCGATAAAACGCCATCACCGGATCATATGCCGCGATGTCGTTCACTTTTTCAGATTCTTCTTCCTGAGATTCCTCAGACTCCTGCTCCTCATCGCGATGTATGTTTCCTTGAAGTGTAGCGTTTTTATTCCCTCGTAGTAGTGGATATGCGGGGAGATGATCCGTCACACGACGTCCCCACCAAATCTCGTCATTTTCGCCATATTTTGCAATGGCGGCATCGAATGCAGTTTGCACAGTATTCCCTTCAATCAACCTGCGCATAAATTCTTCCGCCAGATTATTATTGTAAGTGGCATAGTTGCTGTTGTGAGAACCTACAAAAGCCGCTACCGACAAATTGTTTAGTACAACAGTCCAGTCTTCACTTACATTCCCTTCTTTACCCATGAATTGACAGGAGGCAAAGAAGAATATGTTACCGTCAAGGCTGCCCTTCTTATAGTGCGCATTGAAGAAATCCGGGGAAATCATATATTCTCCATTCATATAGCCTACGCGATGGTTTGCCAAATCGTCTTTATATTTTAGATCCGTCTCCCTGTCCGGCAACTTATACAGACAAAGCCACGAAGTTCGTTCTGTTTGACCACTTTGCGCGCGGTTATACTGATCCAGCCAACAATAATAAATCCCATGCATCACAACATACACAAATTCATACTCATTAAGATTCGCCAAATCGTCCAATGTAACATCTGAATCAATACTGGCATTTATACCTACTGCGTCCCACTCCGCTTCCATAGATTGGCACCTTTGAAAGTAACTACTCGGGAAGTCCGACGTTGCATAAAGAATCCGGGCATCCGGTGGATCTGATGCGATTCTTGGATTTAGGGCACTCGGTATTGTGCTACCCTCGCTATCGGGCTCATTCGGACCAGGTTCAAAACCACCGATCTTCTCACAGGCAAACACCCCTGAATCATGAAGAAAAGTTACGGCTCCTTGTTCTTTATCGTAGTAAATAGAATTCTTGTCAATAAGCCTATCCGCAGCGAGTTGGTTGAGTTTTTCCTGTACGATACGGGCACGTGCAGCCTCATCAGCCTGCAGATACTCGTCACTGTTTCTCATCTCGTCTAAGGTTCCATTCGTTTTTTCCATATTCGCAAAATCTCTGTTTGACAAGTCGTTTCCAAACAGAAATATACCGGCTACAATACAGATGGCTAAAGCTAAGGTGGACGCTGCTACAATCCAGATCGTCTTCCCTGATTTTTTCGGTTTGTTTGGTTTCTCACTGACGACGATCGCTGCTATACCGTCATAAAAAGTGATTTCACAGCCACTTACGATCGGAAAAATATCGCCCGGCGCGATATAGAAGACCTGCTGATTCAGTTTAGCGATAATATTATGATTTAACGCATTTCTGATTACAAACTGATTTGGATTACGTGGATCATTAAATATTCTTGCAACGAGCAAACTTCCGTATTCATGCGTAAGCCCTAAATGCCAACCATATATTTCAGTACCGGGCAACAGCTCTGTTTTATGATTTCCAACTATTAAAAAGTGCCGTTCATTTACCGGAGCTTTGCGCATTGTTTTCCCCAATGTTATATGCCTTAAGTCTTGCGATGACAGTTTATTCCAATAAGATTATCCTATCCGTGACCGAAAAGCAAGCGCGTCGATACGCTTTTTACACAAGGGGACGGAAACTGACGTTCGTTCGAGTTTTTACCGCCGTGGCCACGGTTTTCTCGAACGATCGAAACTTTCCGTAGGAAAGTACCTCTTTCACTACGGAAACTGACGTTCGTTCGAGTTTTTTGCCGCCTTGACCAGGATTGTCTCGAACGATCGAAACTTTCCGTATTGCGCACAGAAAATGTAATACGGAACCTGTCTAAACTGCGGCAGCGGGATCCGGCGGACACAGGCGCAACGGGCGCAGCCTGGAAACTGGTACATTTACAAAATGAAACGGGCGCCACTTTGGTTACAACTTCAGTTCTGTCTGAACGAAGTGAGTTAACGAAGTTGTCCAAAGTGCCGTCCGTTTCATTTTATTGTAAATGCCCAGTTTTTGTTGGGGCGTCCGGCGGCACCTGTGTGACCGCCCTTTCTGTCTATATCAGTTCGAGTGCGTTCTGATATTCTTTCCAGGTTTCCGCTTTATGCACCTTTGAGATTCGGCGCCGCACGCGCAGGATCTGATTTGCGCTCATGCTGTATTCGTCCAGACCCATATAGACGAGTAGCGGAATAAGTTTCTCTTCCGCCGCAGCCTCGCCGCACATACAGGCCGGTATGCCTGCTGCATGTGCATTCTTAATCACGATGTCGATCATGCGCAGCACGGCCGGATGCATGAAATCATAGAGATAAGCAACCTTCGGGTTTGTGCGGTCTACGCCGATCGTATATTGAATCAGATCGTTTGTACCGATGCTGAAGAAATCACATTCCTTTGCTAAAAGATCCGAGACCATGACTGCGGAAGGAAGCTCGACCATGATGCCGACCGGGACATTCCGCCCATATGGAATCCCTTGCTCTTCGAGTTCTTTTTTCACGCTGCTGAGCAGACGCTTCGCCTTGCGGAGTTCCTGCACGCCGGAGATCATCGGAAACATGATCCGCAGATTTCCGTAACTTGCCGCGCGCAACAAGGCGCGCAACTGTACCCGAAACAATTCCTTATCTTTCAGACACAGCCGGATCGCACGCACGCCCAAAAATGGATTTGACTCTTTGGGCAAATTGTAATAGGTCAGTTCCTTATCACCGCCAATGTCCAACGTCCGGATCGTTACGGCTTTGCCATTCATCGCCTCCACGACTTTTTTATATACTTCGAATTGTTCATCCTCTGTCGGCAATGCGCTGCTGTTCATGTACAGGAATTCTGTCCGAAACAGACCGATTCCCTCTGCATCTCCCTCCTTTACGGCGTTCAATTCCTCCGGTCCGCCGATGTTTGCCTCTAAAAGTACGACATTCCCATCCCCGGTGACACTGGGATGCCCAATCCATTTTTTCATATCCTTTACATCGTTGCGGAACGCAGTCTCGCGCTCCTTCCAAACTTCTAACTGTTCTGCGGTACAGTCCGTATGAACCTCTCCGACATCCAGATCCAACACAACGACCTCACCGTCTTTCATTTTACAAGCTGCATTTTTGACGCCGAGCAGCATCGGCATTCCCATACTCTTTGCGAGGATCGCGAAATGCGCCGTCGCGCTGCCGCCTTCCGTAATGCATCCATACACCTTTGTGATATCCATCTGCATCATATCGCTCGGGGCGAGTTCCGGCGCAACGAGAATCGTCCCTTCCGGCAACTGATCAAAATGAAACTCATCTATGCCCATCAAGTTGCGCAGGATGCGTCTCTTGATATCCGCGATATCCGCCATGCGTTCGCGGATATAGGGATCCTCGATGCTCTGAAAGATCTTGATCATATCGTCCGAAACGGACTGAACGGCGAATTCCGCGCTCATCTTGTGGTCGACGATGTACTGTTTCATCTTCCCGGTGAATTCCACATCCTGCAGAAACATCCGGTGTGAATCGGAGATCAGCGGACCATCCCCAGCGGTGTTCTCCCGCTCTTTTTCGGCGATGACGTCGATCTGGGCAAGGGATGCATCCAATGCTTCCGCCAGCCGCAATTGTTCTTTTTCAATATTGCGTGCGGATTTTTGTTTTACGATGATCTCATCCGCCGGCTTTACGAGAACTGTCCCGATCACGATGCCTTTTGAAATTGTAATGCCGTTCATAGTGTCCTCTTTTCTGTTGGGATTCAGAGGTTGGCGGTAGGTGGCGGCAGCGCAGTGTGCTTCACAAAAGACGTGCAGCCGCCTACCCCTGAATCACAATATTTTTTTCACAAGCTAAAGTATGATAAACAAAATTCCGGATAGCGCCAGTAGGACGCCGATCACCTTACATATTTTTATGACTGTTGAGATCGAGCAACTCCGAAACGTCGTAAAGTAGGAAATCGGATACGGAAAGATGAAAAACGCGATGCCGACCGCAATCTGAAAAATGTGTGCAACCAGCATGTTGCTCCCGCCGCTGAGCGCTGAAATCAACACGGCGATCGCCGTGAGCAGCACGATTCCGTACAAAACCGTTTTGAATTTTTTATCCTTGCGCAGGTATTCCTGCGAAGCGGCTTCGCACGTATCGCTACAGACCTGAAACGTCGTATTTTTTACCTGTATATCCACAGGTTTTTCCGGCAGTTCTTTCCCGCAATAAACGCATTTCTCCATAATCATCTCCTTCTCATGATCTTCCGTCTGTGTTGTCGTTATCAACGCAATCTATGAATCTGCGAATTCCCCTGTGTAAAAAATTTGCTTCCTATAAGCTCAATTGCCTATAATTGACGATCCGTTCTGTCGCACCGTTTTTCACAATGCGATCCACTTCCCGCAGCAATTGAACGGGCGAGTTGTTTAAAGCGTCATAGGTCGTCCCTGCGATGTGCGCCGTCAGCACCACATTATCCAGTTCGGCAAGACCGGAATCCTTGCGCAGCGGTTCCGAATCGAAAACATCGAGTGCCGCACCGGCGATCTTCTTCGCCTTCAGTACGCTGACGAGGTCATCCTGATTGATCAGACCGCCGCGGGCGGTATTGACGAAATAGGCGGTCGGCTTCATCTGCTCAAAATAGCGCGCATTGATCTGACCGACATTCTCCTCCGTCAGCCGCAGGTGTAAGGAAATGATATCACATTCCCGGAACAGCGTGTCGAGAGAATCGACCACTTCCACATCTCCGAGACCGCTGGTCTTAAGTCTTTCACGGTTGATATATTCATCATAAAATTTCATCGGAACGTTCAACGCCTTTAAGCGCGTTGCAAGTTCTATCCCCATATTTCCCACACCGACCAGACCGACGGTCAGGTTTTCCAGTGTACGGATATAGTCGGCGTTCGGATAGTCACGGGTCCAGACGCCGGATCGGATCTGATGGTGCGACTCGGCGATGTTGCGCGTTGCGGACAGGATGAGTCCAAGGGCGAATTCAGCGACGGAAACTGCGTTCCGGATCACGTTGATGACCGGGATGCCAAGTTCTCCTGCACAGGCTGCGTTCACATTTTCAACACCGCCCCTGCAGATCAATATGGCACGTAGATTCTTCGCCTTTTCCAGCAATTTTTGCGGAATCGGGCACATATGAACCATGATCAATTCTGCATCCAGAATCGCTTCGTCCAGTTCCGGCGCGTACGGTTCGGCGTCCGAGCCGTTGCGCTCAAGGTTGAGCTGCCTGACCGAAAACGCACCCGTATCTTCCTTTTCTCCCCAAAACACATGCGATACTTCACGCATTTTGATCGGCGAGTTCTTCAGTGCCGCTTCCATCGTCTCCGGCGTCAGGCGCACGTCTCCGATGATCACGGTCTTGAGCGGCTGCTCATATAAGAAATCCAGCATGACCGATATCCCTCCATCTTTATTATTACCCCAGAAACGAACATTTAAAACAACGTGACGGAGATTGTTGTAGATATGTGCGGCTTCGAACCGCGTATACCGGAAGGATATAAGGCTTCCGGTAATAAACGGCCATTGATTTCTCAACAGCCGTTTAAACACGTTTCAAAATACCGCTGATGATAGGCGCGCACGATTCCAATCAAACTTGTTGGATTTGTGTTCGTGCCGCCGGTCTATTGCTTTGCCTCTGCTTCTGCTGCGGCCGGACGCGGAACGTCAGCGCTGCAGTTTTCAATCCATTCAACCAAACGTGCCTTGTGCTTCCGAAGCAGGAACCACAGGACGAAGTAGAGGATGACAACCGCGCCGATGATCAGGAAGTTCTTGCTATAGAAGGCATAGAACAGTCCTGCAATCAACGGATGGCACATGATGCCAAAGCTCATGATGTAGACGCCTGTCTGCTCGAGCTGGAAGCCTGCGCCAAGGGCAACTTCCGTAAAGGTCGGTGCAAGCTGCGTCGCGATGAGCATGCCAAGACCAAACCAAATCGCACCGGAGATCACGCTCTTGATGATGTTGCCGTGAGAGATGGATACGAAGATTTCAACCATGTATGGCAGTGCAACCAGATCAAGCATCGGGAGCACTTCATTGCCGGGCAGGATGAAAGCAAGAAGGAGCATGATGGGCATCAGGATGATGCCTGTTACCAACGTATTGGGTTCGCCGTAGCCTGCCGCATCATTGATCGACAGATACCATTCGCGTCCCGCTCCGCTCGCAGCCGCCTTCTTCTTATACGCATCCGTCATTGCAGTAAAGGCAGACGCGAAGATCGAAGCGACGCGGGGGAATACCGCCATGACGGCAGCCGTGGAAATGGATACGGACGTAATAACGCCCCAAGACGCCAATTCATTCAGCGCATTCCAATAACCGAGCACGCCGATGAGGGCACCGATTACGAGACCGACGAACATCGGCTCGCCTAGGATCCCGAACTTTTTCTGAATTGTTTCGGCATCCAGCTTGATCCGATTGAATCCGATCTTGCCGAGCAGCCAGTTCATCAGGACTGCGAAAGGCAGCGATTCCAGATGATGCGGTGCAGTCATACAGCAGTTCGGATAACCGTAATGGGTGGACCAGCGCTTCGCTGCGACTTCACTGAAGAGCAGCGTGTAGAGCAGCTGTACGATCATCAGACCGAGTGCGAGCCACATATTGCCCGTGAGCGCAAAGAGCATGGAGCCCCACACCATAAAGGAATAGTTGTTCCACAGATCACTGGCCATGAACACGTTCGTCCACTTTGTGAAAAATAAGACAAGCTGCAGGACGATCGCAATCCCGATGAACACGAGACCGACCGTTGTGGAATACGCGATAACGGATGTGGATTGCCATCCTGTGTCCAGGATCGGCAGATTGACGCCTGTATTTGTGACCATCTGATTTACGGCCGGCGCAATGATGCCGCCGTAACTGTTGATGATCAGGTTGAAGCCCGTTAAACCGACAGCACATAAAAGTGCGGAGTTAAAGGATTTTCTCCCGCTTACGCCCATCGCCTTCGCAATGATAAACAGCATCACCGGGACGAAGATAGAAGCGCCTAGCGTAGAAAATAGATCGCTGAGACCTTGAAAAAAACTAGCAATATTCATTTTCTCTCTCCTATTTCAAAAATAAAATGATAATGAACCGGAATCACCGCTTGTACACCTGCGCTTGTGAGGAGTTGCAGATGTATAGGCTTTTATGACCCCAACGCTTTCAGGCAATCTTCGATCACCTGATCCTCACCAAGTCCTGTGAGCATACCGACCGCATCTATTTTCGGCACTGAAAAATCACCCGGTACCGGACTTACGCATGCGATGAGATCGAAGTGCGTCGATTCAACCATGCCTGCGACTGAATTCGGACTCGTTTCCACGGTTGTCGCGTTGTAACCGTGTTCTCTCAACGCATCTTTTAGTTTCATCGCGACCATGGATGAACTCACAGCGCCGGATCCGCATACACACAGCAGTTTTACATCTTTCATTTCTTTCACCTCCAATCTTTAATTTCATTCATTAAGCGTCAACGGTTTCTACTCCAATATTTTTCTTAACGGCTTCCAATAATTCCTCACGATTATTTGCGAAACACAATTCAGACATCATTTCTTTATTTGTAAAGACTTTCATCACACTGCGCAGCCATTCGATCTGATCATCCGGATCCAGAATCGCCATCATGAAGATGAGCTCCGCTTCCACCAGATGTTCCGGATCCCCCATGTGACCGAATGTCACCGGATGTTTCAACCGCGCAACGCCGATTGCAGGTGTATTGACATGAACCCCGCTTGTATGCGGCATCGCGACGGCGAATCCGTCAAGCTGTAAACCTGTCGGATATTCCAATTCCCGCGCCGCAACCGCGTCCACGTAGGTATCCTTTACAAAACCTTTGCGCTCAAACTCCGCGCCCAGCTTCCGAATAAGCTCCGATGCATCTGCTGCTTCAAAATCATAAAAGACCAAATCATCATAGATCGCTTTTGCCATGATTCTGCCCTCCTTATTCTCCAAGACCGGAATCGACCAATGCGATCAGCGCATCCACTGCAGCATCCTCGTCATCGCCTTCCGCTGTAATCTCGATCGTCGTACCCTTGTTCAGTCCCAAGGAAAGTAGATAGATGATGGATTTTGCATTGGCCGATTCGGATGTGCCTTCCTTGGTCACCTGAATGTCGGAACTGAATTGGTTTGCCAATTTTACAAAGTCCGACGCCGGACGCGCATGAAGTCCTGTTTTGTTGTTAATTGTGATGGATTGTTTACGCATTTTCCTTAGCCTCCTCGAGTGCAACAAACTAATAGACGATACAGTTTTTGATGACGCAGCCCGCCGCATGCTCAATGAGGGCTTTCTCCGTATCTTCCAGCGCATATTCATTTTGCACGAAGTCATCGGCTGAAATCGCATTCATCTTCAACAGTTCAAATGCAGCGTTCACGTAATGCGGCGTCGTATGGAATACGCCTCTCACCGTAATCTGCTCATAATGGAGTTTCGTCGTGTCGATCGGAACCTCCAGACCTTTTTTCGTCCCGCCGAAGCAAAGGACAAAGCCGCCGGGGCGAACCATGTTGATCGCAATCTTCCAGACCTCGGGCAGTCCGACGGCTTCAATCGCCGCATCGACGCCCCTGCCCGCTTCGGTCAGATCCCGGACAGCCTGCGCCTGATCGTCCACCTCTTTGATGTTGACCGTCTCCGCTGCACCCATTTTCTTCGCGACCTCAAGCCGCGCTGCCGACAGATCGCAAGCGATGACACGCGCGCCGCGCAGGACACACATGCGAATGAACATCAGACCGATCGGTCCGCATCCGTTGACGCATACGGTATCACCCTGCTGAAAGGTGGTCATGGCGGTTCCGTACACGGCACAGGCAAAGGGCTCCAAAAGCGCTGCCTGTTTATGACTCATATCCGGCGGGAGTTTGAACATGTTTTGATTTACGATGCGCGCCGGGATCTTCTGATATTCCGCATAAGCACCGTTTTCAAAGTTGTTCAGAAGGAGATCCGTACACATGGAGTGTTGACCCTTCTTACAGAAATAGCATTCGTTGCAGGGCGCGGAATTGTGCGCGACCACCCGATCCCCGACTTTAAACTTCGTGACGCCGTCCCCGACTGCAGCGATGACACCGGAGGCCTCATGCCCCATGTCAAACGGCGGCTCCACGCGGTAACCGCGCCTGAAGATCTTGACATCTGTTCCGCAGGTCAGCGTAACCACGTTCCGTACGACCACTTCACCGGGTCCGGGAACAGGGATCTCCGCGTCCTCGACTCTGAGGTCTTCCGGATTGTAAAATCGAATCTTTTTCATGATGTTACACTCCTATTTCATGCCCAAATGACGCATCAGAATATCCATATCCTCGGTCGGGATCTCTTTAATCTTATCATAACCACCGAGCAACGCTGCCATTTTAATATTGATGTCGCCGACCTCTTCCACATATACGGTCTTCAAATAGGCTTCGTACATCGTCTTGCCGATGGTGATCAATCCGTGGCGTTCCAGCATCACCGCAGAGGAACCTTCCAGCCCTTTCACGACAGAAGCCGCGAGCGCCGGCGTTCCGGGCAGTTCATAAGGAGCGACTTTACAGATGCCGCCGTACATGGAGGACTCCAATACGACCGGCTTAATCGGTTTGTTCATCGCAGCAAAGGCTGTCGCGTTACGCGCATGCGTATGACATACCGAATTCATTTCGGGGCGCGCTTTGAGAATCTCCCGATGAATGAGCGTTTCACTGCTCGGATGCAGACCGCCGAGGTTCTCCACGACATTGCCTTCGAGATCCACAACGATGATATCCTCCGGGGTGAGGGAAAACCGGGATTCCGAATGCGGTGTAATCGCGAAAAGATTTTTTTCTCGGTCGATCAGGCTGAAATTGCCGGATCCATGCTGGCACAAGCCGCTTGTCTCCGCAATCTGCGCGATTCTGAGCACTTCCTTCTTTTGTTCTTCTAACATGTTCTGCCTCCTTACACCATGACTGTTAGTACCGCTGTCCGCTTGTTCCCGTTTCCCGCCTGTGCTATACTACAAACAGTTTTTGAGAACACGAGGTATGAAATCTATGTTAAACGATCGAAGCGATCTGTTGGTACGTGTTGCCGAATTATACTATCAGCAAGATCTGAACCAAGCTGAAATATCCAAAATGCTCGGAATATCCCGTCCGACGGTATCCCGTCTGCTCGATGAGGCCAAGGATGCCGGCGTTGTGGAAATCATCGTTCACAGCCCTGTCCGTAAGGATCCTGCCCTCTCGTTTAAACTTCGCAATCTGTTAAACATCCGGGATGTTCTCGTCATCAGCGGTACCAATGATGCCGAAACATCATTGAATTCCTGCTGCATCTCGGCATGTCAGTTTCTGGGCACCGTCCTTTCCAACAATATGACACTGGGAATCACTTGGGGCCCCGCAACGCAGATATTCGGCGAGGTTCTCCAAGAAAAAAAATACTACAATGTGAACGTCGTGCAGATGGCAGGCTGCCTTGGCACAGGAAATCCCGCCACGGATGGCATGGAGCTCGCGATCAACATTTCGCGCAAACTCGGGGGCACCTATTCCAATATCTACTCGCCGCTTGATGTCAGCAATGAAACCGTCTACAACTACCTGATCGAGGATGTTCAGATCAAGACCAGCCTCAAACGCGCGATGCATACGGACATCATCGTGACCGGAATCGGTTCTCTGGATACCAACACCATCCTGCAGCGTTCCGGTTATATCACGGATCGGGATCGCATGGCCCTCATCGGAAAGGGTGCCGTCGGTCACCTGATGGCACGCCCGATCGATATCAACGGGGCGGAAATTAAAGTTCCCAACCGTTTTGTCATCAGTTCTGAATTGAAAGCCATGCGCAACGCGCAATGGTCCATCGGCATCGCCACAACGATGTCGAAAGTTGAATCTTCCATCGCGGCCTGCCGCGGCGGTTACATCAATATTCTCATTATCAATCATGAGGTCGCTGAAGCAATCGTTGCTTATTTGGAGGGAAACTGATCCTGACAAAAGACTACTCCTCTGCAATATCGCTGTTGCAGCAAATAACAGTTTTGATTCCTTCTCCGCGCATCATCTCTTCAAATCCCTTTCGCCATTCTTCAAGCGAAACGATGTTCGTCACAATTTTTTCCGGCACGACGGTACCTTTGTCCAGAAGTTCGATCGACGTCCGCCATGAGGACGGCTTCTGGCTGCGGGAACCGATATATTCAATCTCCCGATGCAGGATCAAGTCTGTAAAGATCGTATTTTTTTCTTCTGCGAAGACGCCCATCTGAATCACGCGGCCTTTGCGGCGAACGAGCTGTAACGCCTTGTTTAACGCCGGTACAGCGCCGGAACATTCAAACGCGACGTCCACGCCGTAGCCGTCCGTCAGATCGCGAATGATCGCATCGATATCCTCTTCGCCCTGATTGACCGTGTAGTCCGCACCGGCAGCTTTTGCGAGCTGCAGACGCGCCACATCGGAGGAAAGCCCTGCGACGATGACGGTCGCACCCTGTGACTTGCTTACCTGCGCGACCATCTGGCCGATGGCGCCGGCGCCGAAGACACACACGAGTTCCCCGGGTTGCACCTTTGCCTTTTCAATACTCGCATGCACACCGCAGGCAAGCGGTTCCGTCAATGCGGCCGAAAGCATGCTGACGTGATCGGGAAGGATATGGATGCTCTCCTCCCGGCTTACAACGTATTCCGCCATGCTGCCGTTCACCTGCGTGCCGATGCCCTTTCGTTTGGAACAGAGGTTATAATCTCTGCTTAAACAACTCGGACAAACCATACAGGTCTCGAAGGTCGTCTCGCTCGTCACCCGATCGCCTACCTTAACATGCTTCACTTCCGGACCGACTTCGGTCACGATACCGGAGAATTCATGTCCCAGAACGATGGGCGTCACAGTACTGGCATAAGTACCTTTAAACGCATGCTGATCTGTGCCGCAGATCCCACTGTATGCGATTTTGATTTTTACCAAGTCGCGGGAGACCTCCGGCTCGGGAATGTCCGTGTATTCCATCTGATCAAATCCCGGATTTTGTTTCACAACTGCTCTCATGATTTTTTCCTTTGCACATTTGTTCACATTAAATATCTTTTGTTCATTTGATGACTTTCAACGCGGAAAGGCTTTCTATTTACCTGAATTGTAACCTCTATTTCGATTTGTGTCAACAGAAATTCGCACTTTTTTTCGAAACATATAACCTTTTTGTTGAAACAAATTGTTCAATATTTGTTGACATATGTTCTAACATATGAAATAATCGTAAGAAATAAAGGGTCTTGCTGTCTGCATGTTCCACTTTGTCTCCTCATAGGAGACCTGTGACGATCAGACGGTCTCGGTAACAAAAAGCCGGAAAGGAGAAGTTTCCTATGGAAAAACGATATACTGATGCAGAAATCAGTCGGGTTGCAACAAAAATCCGAAAGCACATTTTAAGGTTGGCGATGGAACGGGGTGGTTGCTACCTCAGCCAGGCGTGTTCTTCCGCCGACATCATTGCATCCCTCTACCTGAAAATTTTAAATCTGGGGCCCAGCTTGGGCAGCATGGACGCGCAGCCATTTCCCGGCGTACCATCCCCAAAGAATATGGATTATCCAAAAGGATCCCTATATCACGGTGCGCCTGCCAAAGATAAGGATCGTTTCTTTGTCTCGCCGGCACACTACGCTTCCGTAATTTATTGTGCGCTTGCGGAGTGCGGGCGAATCTCCAGAGAAGCGATCGACAAGTTCAATGTGGACGGATGGAATATGGAAATGATCGGCGCGGAACATTCGCCGGGGTTTGAATGCACCGCCGGTTCACTCGGGCAAACGATCAGCATCGCCGCCGGCACAGCACATGCACGCAAGTTGCAGGGGGACACCGGAAAGGTATACGTACTGCTCTCCGATGGAGAGATCGAAGAAGGACAGGTCTGGGAAGCTTTTCAGGCTGCCGCCTTCTACAAACTGGACAACCTCGTCGTCTATGTGGATATAAACGGACTGCAGGTTGAAGGCTATACGAAGGACGTCATGAACACGGAGCCGCTCGCAGAACGCTTTGAAGCTTTTGGGGCGAAAGCCGTCCCCGTCGATGGTCACGATGTCGCAGCGCTCGTGAAGGCGTCTAAAACCGCACATGCCGGCAAGCCGCTCGTCGTGCTCTGCTATACCGATTCGGCACATGATGTACCGCTCCTCGAAAAGCGGAAACCCTTCCTGCATTTTGCGCGAATCGATGCCGACGAAATGGAACAATTCAAGGAACTGTATGAGCAGATGTGATGGAGGCGAATGATTATGATTATTGAAACAAACACCCACTCGAAATGCCTCATAAAATGGGCAGAGAAACATAAAGAGGCTGTCGTACTCTCCGCGGATCTCGGAAGTTCCTGTGAGATCAAGGAGTTTCTGCAGGTCTATCCCGATCGCTATTTTTCAATGGGCATCGCAGAACAGAACATGGTAAGTTGGGCTGCCGGTCTGTGCCGTGAGGGCTACCGTCCCTATCTTCACACCTTCGGCGTATTCTTATATCGCCGTGTTCTGGATCAACTTGAAATGTCCGTCACCTATCCCAATCTGCCGGTCACCTTCGTCGGATTCCTGCCGGGCATCATGACGCCCGGCGGCGTAAGTCACCAGTCCACCAACGATGTCGCCGTGCTGCGCAACATTCCGAACATGACGATCTTTGATATGGGCGATGCGACCGAAATCGAAAGCATTTTGCAGGTGGCGCACGACGTCAACGGTCCGGTCTTCATCAGGATGCTGCGGAAAGACGTCCCGCGCCTGTTCCCGGCCGATAAACCGCTCATCTTCAACAAAGCCCGTACGCTATCGAGCGGTACGGATATTACGATCATCTCATCCAGCATCTGCACGGAAGAGGCTATGCGCGCGGTCGGCGTTCTGAAGCAAAAGGGACTCTCCATCCAGCACATGCACGTCTCGACCCTGAAGCCCTTTACGGATCCTTCCATTCCGCGGGCGATCGCAAAGTCAAAATACGGCGTGATCACCATGGAAAACCATGTGACGATCGGCGGTCTCGGCTCCGCAGTCGCGGACGTTATCGCGGAAAAGGGACTCGGCAAGAAATTGATCAAGATCGGCATCCAAGACACGTATTGTCACGGTGCATCGAAGATGTATCTGCTGAAGAAATACGGCCTCGACGCGATGACGCTGATCGCCGCAGTCGAAAAACTGACCGGACAGAAACTCGGCATCAAGGAACGCGATCTGGCAGAAATCCGCTTTGAAGACTACACCGCGGTCTAAACGCACCCCGGGCAATAACCGCAGAATAGGAGAAGATCGGTATGTTTGAGAAAGAAAGAAATGAAATCATCAAAACCGGCATTGCGCTTGACCGATATGGTCTGATCGCGCTCGCCGGCGGCAATGTGAGCGCACGCATGAGCGATGGGAATATCCTCGTCACCCCTTCCGGGATGATCTACGAGAGCATGATTCCCGAAGACATCATTCTGATGGACGTAAACGGCAACATCATCGCGGGAGACCGCAAACCGTCTTCGGATACCGAGGGAATTTTATACATCTTCCGGGAACGTCCGGATGTCATGGCGGTGATCCACACCCATCAGCCGTATGCAACAGCGATCAGCCTGATCCAAGATGAATTCCGTGCGGATCTGACGACGCTCGGCAACGCCGCAGGCGGCAACGTGGCCGTTGCGCCTTACAGCCCGCCGGGCAGCATTGCAATGGGTGAAGACACCGTCAAGTACATCGGTGAAAGTTTCGCGGTCATTTTGGCGCATCACGGCGTCATGACGATCGGGAAGAGCATCAAGCAGGCGCTCAACGCTGCCGTCTATCTGGAAGAATCCGCGAAGGCCTATCTCGCGGCTGCGGCTGTCGGACCGACAAAGCATCTCACGGATGCGCAGATCCGTCAGACGGTCGAAGTGTACAAATACGTCGGGCAGGACAGCGGCGCCATTCCGAAGGAACTCACTGAGCGGATCTGACAGGCAGTATAGAAACCTGATGTTCCGTGGTTCTAATGCACCGAAACACGCCTGCCGAATTGAATCGGCAGGCGTGTTGTTTTAAACAAGGATCTCTATCCGTCTACGATTATTCTTTGCCTCTCGCGATCGATAGTCCGCTGTCCACCATATACTCGGCACCCGTCATCTTGCTGCCCGTGTCAGCCGCGAGGAAGAGCCCCATATTGGCGATGTCTTCAGGCTGTACGAACTTCTGCAGCGGATAGGAAGCAGCGACCTTTGCCTTGATCTCATCATTGAAACCGGGGATGAACTGCTTCATCATCGGCGTATCGGTGCCGCCGGGCATGATGCAATTGACGCGCACTTCCGGTGCGAATTCATTCGCGAGCGCTCTCGTCATCGTGACGATCGCACCCTTGGACGCGGAGTAAAGCGCCGTGCCGCCACGGGGGCGCAGTGCAGCACCGGAGCCGATCGTCAGGATGACACCGTTACCGGTTTTCTTCAATTCGGGGTAGGCATACTTGCAGCAGAGCCATGTGCCGAGCACGTTGATGTTGAAAATTTTCTGTCCCTCGGACAACGGAATCTCCGTGATGGGTCTCGCAGCTTCCGGGAAACCGGCGATGCAGAAAAGGATGTCGATCTTCCCGTAGGTTGTGACGGTCGTTTCCACAAGCGCTTTAACCGATTCCTCGTCTGAGATATCGGACTTCACAGCGATCGCTTTTCCACCCGCAGCGACAATCGTTGCGACGGTTTCCTTCACCGCTTCTTCGTTCAGATCCGCAGCGACGACGGAAGCACCTTCTCTTGCAAAAAGGATTGAGCTCGCTTTTGCCATTCCTGAACCCGCACCTGTAATAATGGCGACTTTTCCTGCTAACTGTGACATGTGCTACCTCCTTCAAATGATAGATCGTTGATATGGTGATGTTATATGAATTATATATCATCTTCTGTTAATCATAGTACCCCTCTGAGGATTTTACAAGACTATTAAACTGATCGAGATCATGTCCGTACCAGATCTCCGCATTTTCTTCCGCGGCAACCTTCTGAATGTACCGGACGGTTCTCAGCCAGTTCTCCATATCCAGGCAAATCCCGGGTTTGCGCAGCGGCGGTCCGATGCTCTCCGCGGCGTAAATCGCATCGCCGACGAGGAATTTCTTTCCGGAATTCGGAAGATCCAACATCAGCCCGATCATGCCGTAGGAATGCCCGCGCCCGAAGTTGTAGATCGTAACGCCCGGAACCAATTCCTTTGTTTCAAAGTCCCCGGGGATCAATTCCCAGTTGGGTCGTTTCTCGATGAAGTACTTCAGGTCCTTCTGAACCCCGGACTTATACATTCCGTAATCCCGCATCGTATACAGAAACTCCGCCTCGGAAACCAAGATCTTCGCATTGGGAAATGCGTCGATGTATCCGATGTGGTCACAGTGCATATGCGACAGCACGACGAGATTGATGTCCTCGGGTTCCAGACCGATCTGCCGAAGACGCGCCGGCGGCTCATCCTCCTTCTTCATCTTCAGATTTTCCAGGACGAGAACCATCTGGCGTTCCGGAATTTTGTGCGCCGCGGCATCAAACAGAATATTGGCTTCAGGATGGCGAATCAATACCGTCCACGACGGAAAGTTGAAGGTCTCCGTCGGATCATCGGTATAGATCAGATCGCTCTTAAGGCTGTCTACGTTCAAGCCGTTTTTCATGCAGTATACTTTCATTTCGCTCATCGTACGCCCCTCTTCCTCAAAGATTGCAGCACCGATCATAAGCCGTCAGGTTTGCATTCAGAATATTCTTCACTTCGCCGCAGTCACCGACAAAATACACATCCGGCGTCAGTTCGATGAACTGTTCGTACACAGGATTTTTCTTCATCCCGAAAGCATCGACGATGTAATCCGCTTCAAGCAGCGTCGTCCGCCAGTTCCGGTCTTCGACCTCCACGCCTTTTTCACTGATGTTCCGCACCAGACTCTGACCGATCAACTTTACATTATGTGTTTTCATCATATAGAAAATCATGCTGCGCGTAATGCGGTGCGTACCCGACGCAAAATCCGCAGTATCGATCATATCAACGACCGTAACCTCACACCCTTCCATGGCGAGACCGATCGCGGATTCACACCCTGAAAGTCCTCCCCCGCAGACGACAACCTTGCCGCTGGGCTTCTTTCGTCCGGCATCAACATCCAAAACGTTATAGACGTTTTCGTGATCGATGCCGCTGATCGGCGGATGTGCGGGCACGGAACCGACCGCAACGATAATCGCATCGGGGGCTTCTGCCAGAACCATCTCGGGCGTTGCCTCCGTATCAAGTCTGATGTCCGCACCGCAAGCCAATGTCTCACGATCGAGCCAATCCACGTAACGTTTCATGTCATCTTTGAACGGCAGCATGCTGACATCCTTCAGGTGACCGCCAAGCTGATCGCTTTTTTCAAACAGAATGACGCTGTGACCCTTTTCGGTTAATGTCCGCGCGGCCTGGGTACCGGCAACGCCGCCGCCGATGACGACGACCTTTTTCGCCTTTTCGGTCGGCCACGGGCGGGAATAGCGCGGCGTACGTGCAAGGGCGGGATTGACCGCGCACTTGATGTGTCCGCCATAGTCTCCGCCGGCGCAGCTCCAGCAGCGCAAACACGGTCTGACCTTGTCTTCGTTCCCGCGATACGACTTGTTGATCAAATCCTGATCGGCGAGAAGCGACCTTGCCATTGCGACCATATCGACACTGCCCTCTGCAATTGCGGCTTCTGCCATTTCTGCGGAGACAATACCGCCGACAACCGATACGGGGATGTGTATATCCGCGCACTGTTTGATCGTTCTTGCGTAAGGAATATTTGCACCTTTCGGTCTGAAATACGGAGGCATGCAGTAAAACTGTGCTTCCCAGTCCACGATGAGCCCTGCAGACACCGTAACGAGATCGATGTGCTCCTGTGCGACCTTCAGGAATTCCACCACCTCATTGATGCGCATGCCGCCGTCGACGATTTCATCTCCGGAGATTCGCAGTTCCACTATGAAGTTCGGACCGACCGCATCGCGAACAGCTTTCAGCAGTTTCAGCGGGAACCGGCACCTGTTTTCAAAGGATCCGCCCCACATGTCCGTCCGATGATTTACGAGCGGAGACAAAAACTGTGCGACCAGATTGCCGTGTGCGCCGTGGATCAGCACGCCGTCGAATTGACAGCGTTTCAGACGCAGCGCACAATCCACAAAGTGATCGATGATTTCCTCGATGTCTTTGTTGTCCATCTCTTTCACATATTTTGCCTGTCCCTCAATGGGAAAGTTCGAAGGCGCGAGCGCCCATTCCGTTTGGATTAAGGCCGGATGCGCACCTCTGCCTGCGTGCACGAGTTCTACGGACAATTTTGCCCCATGCCGATGCGCCGCCTCTGCCATCATCACAAGGCTGGCGATCTTATTATCATCGGTCACATCGAGTTCGGACGGATAGTCCGGGGCAGCGATCAGATCTACGGGGGTCGCGCCGAGATGGATGATGGAAACGCCGGACGCTGCCTGCGATTCCACAAAGTCGATATATCCCTGCGTTGCTTCTCCCGCATAGTTCACAAGGTCGCAGACCATCGGCGAAAATTCGATGCGGTTTTTAAAAGTGGTATTGCCGACTTTCAGCGGCTCAAACAAATATTTGTACTTATTGAATGTTGACATTTTTTTTCTCCAATACGCTGTCGTAAAACTATTCTCTGTTCGGAAAAGTTGCCATGCCGCCGTCTACCGGGATTGCGTGCCCCGTGACGAAAGAAGCTTCGTCTGAAGCGAGAAACAGCACGACATTGGCGACTTCGGAAGGTTTGCCGAGGCGATGCATCGGTACCTGCTGTTTAAATCCTTCAAGCTGCGCCGGATTCTTTGTGATATTGTCCGTCAGAAGCGTTTCACCGATGGGACCGGGCATCACCGCATTGACGCGGATATTTCTTGTTGCATACTCTGCCGCTGCCATCTGCGTGAGTTTGTTGGCACCGGCTTTGCTCGAATGATATCCCGTAAAGCCCCACGCGGTCGACACCGCTGCGATCGAAGTCGTGTTGACGATCGAACCGCCGCCCTGCTTCAGCATTTGATTGATCTCATATTTCATCAAAAGAAAGGTGCCTCTCATATTGATGTCCACCATCGTGTCATAAAGTTCCACCGGATAATCCTTCATCTCGATCAGCGGTAGTCTTTCTCCGTCCGGACCGACACCCGCGTTGTTCGCCGCGTAGTCAAGCTTACCGTACAGTTCAATCGTTTTCTCAATGAGGTTTTTCACATCCGCTTCTTTGGAGACGTCACCCTGAACGAATGTCGCCTCGCCGCCGGCTGCGATGATCTCATTTACGACCGCTTCGCCGGCTTTCACATTGGATCTGGTATTGACGATAACCTTCGCACCGTCCGCCGCAAAACCGATTGCGATCGCCCTGCCGATTCCGGTTCCGGCGCCGGTCACCAACGCAACCTTGTTTTCAAATCTCTTCCCCATTACATAACCTTACCTTTCTTAAATGATACCCGAATTTCACATACCTGTTCTCATCGTGCGAGCCAAAGTGCAATCTGCGGAAAGATGATCAGTATAATGACATGGATGGTATCTCCGATCAAAAATGGAATAACGCCTTTGTAAAGATCCTTGATCTTGACGCCTGTCGTTTTGGAGATCATGAAAAGATTGACCCCGAAAGGCGGCGTGATGAGCCCGAATTCCATCATGCGTGTAATGATGACGCCAAACCAGATGGCGTCGTATCCGAGCGCGGTAACGATCGGGAAGATGATCGGCAGCGTCAGCAGGATGGATGCAAATACGTCCATAAAGGCGCCGAGGATGATGTACATGACAATGATGAGGATCAGGATCACGAGCGCCGGTACATTATGTACGGTGTTGAGGTTGATCACGTATGCACCCATCGCCTGCGGCAGACCGCTCATCGTCATAAAGCGCATAAACACATAGGCACCTACGAGGATGAGAAACATCGTAGCAGTCGTTTTAAGCGTATCGTTGAATGTCTCAAGAATCTTCGCTTTATCGAGCCTGCGCAGTAAAAGACAGATCACAAAAGCGCAAAACGCGCCGCCTGCCCCGGCCTCGGTCGGTGTAAATACGCCCACATAGAGTCCGCCGATGATCGCGCCGAAGAGCAGCAGCACCGGCCAGATGGGCTTCGTCGCTTTCAGCTTCTCTTTGAGCGGATAGGAGACCGGCATCGGAGCCATATCCTTTTTCATATGCACGAGAATGCTTACGACGATTACATAAAAAAGTACCTGCAGGATCCCCGGGATCAGACCTGCCATAAACAGCTTCCCAACGCTTGTTTCCGTGATCGTTCCGTATATGATGAAACACATGCTCGGCGGAATCAGGATTCCGACCGTGCCGCCGCACGCGATAACCGCACCGGCGAGCCGATCGCTGTAATTGTGCTTCTTCATTTCGGGATAGCAGACTTTGCCCATCGTGACCGCAGTCGTGATGCTGTCACCGCAAACCGCAGCAAAGAATCCACAGGCGATCGCAGTGGCCATTGCAAGACTACCCTTGATCCGTCCAAGCCATCGCGATGCGAAGACAAACAAATCCTGTCCAAGTCCCGAGACGGATAGGATTATACCCATAAAAATGAAGACCGGCAGCGGAGACATGGAATACAACGCGGTCTGACTGTAGGGGAGCAGACCCATGATATTTTCGGTAAACTTCCACCCCTGCAGATATAAAAGTCCGACGAACCCAACGATGAGCATCGAATATGCGACTTTCATCTTTGTGAAGATTAGAACCAAAACAAGCAGGATACCGATGACGCCGACTGTAATTGTACTCATTTCACGCACCTCCCTCGATTGCGGACACGTCTTCGTCCGAATCTTCCAATTGACCTTCAAGAAGTGCATTCGCGAGGCGTTTCCGATCAATCTCATCGTTGATGAGGTTGATCAGCAAGGCGACAGCCATGACCAAAAAACCAAAGGCTGTAATGAACATGAAGGGCCACTTCGGGATACCGAGTCGCAAACTGGCAACACCTGTATGCATGGAAAAAAATGCCGCCCCTGTTGTACTGTAAACAATAATGAGGCTCATGATAATGCTGAGTATTTCATGGAATATTTCAATGGGTCTTGGGATTTTAAACAAATCCACGACGATCATACCCTGTTTGAGCGTGCAATATCCGGCGCCAAAATAAACAACAGCCGTCAGTAAAGCAGATACCAATTCAACGGAGCCGCCAAAACCACCTCTTATTGTGGTACGCAAAAAAACGTCAATCACGGTGGTCATCGTAAGAACGACAACCGCAACCGCTCCAAGAATACAGCAGAAGATCGTAAATTTTTCGAATCCCTTTGTAATCTTTTCCAATGTTATTCCTCCGTGTAAAAGTAGAAAGAAGTTTTCAGCACAGAAAAAAATCAAGGTACGGGATTTCCCCGTACCTTGGCTGAAAGCGATGTTTATTGATATTTGTTAATGGATGCTTGGAAATCGGCATAGAGTGCAGCGCCGTCATAGCCCTGTGAATCCATCGCCTTAATCCAATCATCCACTACCGGCTGTGCTGCCGTAAGCCATGCTTCAAGTTCTGCGCCCTTCACGTTGACGATCGTATCGCCTCTATCGATCGCGACGTTGTAAGCAGCAAGGGAACCAACAAGGTCGAGTGCCGGGACGGTCGCAACGCCCTTTTCGCATGCGCTGACAAGCGCCTTCTGCTGAGACTCTGTGAGGCTATTCCATTTGTCCAAGTTGATCACATAGGTCATCGGGGAAGAGGAGATACCGCCGCCGCCGGGATGTTCTTCGCTGAGTTCGCCGAAGAGCGTATGAGACTCGAGCGCCTCAATCAACTGAGAGTCATTTATGGCACCCCAACCGTCGAGGAACGCATCCGCAACACCCTTTTGTGCTGAAAGCAGATATTCACCAAAGTCAAGTGCGACTGTCTGTGCACCGAGGCTTGTGAAAAGATCCGTATTGCACTTACCGAGCGCGTTGATGATGATGCCCTTGCAGTCCGCAGGAAGCGTGATCGGCGTCTTTACCGTATGAATACCACTGGATGGAACCCCTTCCACATAGAGCACTTTCAGATTGTGCTTCTCGAGATCCTTCGCAAACTCCTCATGGCTGTTTACGATTTCGTTGAATGCCTTTGTCGTATTCATCTCGTCCGCGGAAAGATTTTTGTACGGCAGCTGAAGCCCGTCCAGCAGACGTGAATACTGTCCGAGGATGGCCGGTGCGATGTAAGCGACATCGACCGTTCCGGCGCCACAGCCTTCCCAACTGTCCGCAAAACCGAGCAATGTGCCGTTGTAATAACCTTCGCCGACCAGTTCGCCGTTTGATTCTTCGGCGATCGCCGCCACAAAGGCTTTCGTTCCTTCCGTCAGAGAAGAACCCTCTGTCAGAAAACTGTTGACCTTGATCGTAATAGGATCGCCGCCACCGCCGCCACCGCCGCTGGTTCCCGATCCACATCCCGCCAATACAAGCGTAAACGTCATAATGGTTATAACCAATGCGGATAGTATTCTACTCTTCTTCATATGATTCCTCCCGTTCTTGCCACATGAGAATCCGGGCAGCGCGGCTCCCAATAAAGGGATCCCGAATGCGCTTGCCGATTCTCTGTTCGGATAGCCTAATTATTTGCCACCCGATTCGATAAAGCAATCAATGAAAACTTGTGGTCACATCGAACTAATATTTTATTATTAGCACAAATTTGGGTGCTTCTATGATAATATAGGAGCGGAGAATGGCTATTCACTGATATCAGCTTCAGGATCAGATGACAGATAAGCAGAGGTATCTATGGAGTTCAGACAGCTAAAGTACTTTATCTTAGTAGCAGAAGAAAAGAGCTTTATCAAAGCCTCTAAGAAATCCTTCATTTCGCCGCAGGCGTTAAGCAAGGCAATTCAGAACCTGGAGGAAGAGTTTCAGGGTCCCCTATTCGAGCGAAAAAGCAGCGGGGTCGAAATGACATCGCTCGGCATGATCCTGTTTCGACGCAGCAAACAGATTATCGAGCTAATCGATCTGACCTATTCCGAATTGAACTTCTCAGACGGCATCGATAAAAAAATCATTCATTTGGGCATTCCATACAGCATTCTGGATCTGTTGAATCTAAATGAACTATTTGAATTTCAGAACCTATTCCCAAATTACTCCATCAACATCACGGAGGTACCCGACAAAATCGTTCAATCCGAGGTGTATTACAATTATCTGGATATCGGCATTGTCGGCGGCAGAAGTCATTTTAAGCACTTTGATGCGCATATGCTTTTGAAGAGCAATTCGCTCATCGCGATGCACAAAGAAAACCCGTTTGTAAAGAAAAAGAACATCTATTTGGGCGATTTGCGGGATGAATTTTTCATTACCGCGACGAAGGATTATAACGTCTACGACACATTTATTGAAGCATGCGAAAACTGTGGATTCACGCCTCGGATCAGCCAGATGTCCGGGAATATCGATTTGATCAAGCAATTCGTACAAATGGGACAAGGTATATATCCCTGTCCCGACAACCGGACCTATCTCATGAATTCTCCGGATATCGTACTTCGGGAGATTGAAGACGCACCGCCCATATTTGAAATCTACCTGCTCACAAAGAACGACCGGGAATTGTCAAAACCTGCGGCATCGCTTCGGGATTACATTATCAAAATCACAACCAGTTCGGATTTGTCCGGGTGGTCAAAAGAGAAGTTGTCAGAGAGGCTCCGCGCGCAGATATAAACCGCTTCCCGGGCTGCGTCTGCCGTGTCTGTGCCGCCGCACTGCGAAATAGCGATTATTCCTCGTCCGTGCTTTCGTCGTCTGCGTTTTTGTCGGGATTGTGGATAAAGTGGTTGATCGCGACCGAGATGACGATACCGACAGCCGTATCAAGAAACCGCTGTGCGCTTGCAAATATCGGTCCGCTCTGCGTCTGCTGAAGTGTGATGATGCAAAAGACAATACAGCCCATCACGATCGCTTTATTGATGTCCAGAATGTTGCAGATCAGGATCAAGAGAATGATGCCCGCCACAAAAGTAGCGACATACAGAAGCTCGTAGTGAAGCACCTGATCCAACATCAGCACGAGCATACCGAGCACCGCACCGACGACGGTTCCCTGAAGTCTGCTGATCCCCATGGTGACAGAAGTTTTGACGCTGTCCTGCATGCAGATGATCGCCGCGGTAACGCCCAGAAATGCATCGAAGTTTGTCGTGAGTTCGTATTTATTTGTGAAAAAATAGACGATCATGCACACGAGTACGGCAAGCCCCGTCTTCACGGTGCGCATACCCACGGATAAATTTTTAATTCTGTGCAGAAATTGTTTTCTCTCTTTTCTGATTCTCTTCTTGATCTTTGTTCTTTTTCCCATTATTTTATCATTCTCAATATGCCTTATTGCTCATGGTTCATACGGGTATTTCACAGCAACACCCGCAGATCGAGCACACCACCGATCCCCGAAAGCGTCACAAAGACTCGCAGAAAATACAGTGCGAGAAACATCGCGACAAAGACGGCAATTGCGATCCTGCCGGCAAGCGGCGCCGCCATGCCCGTCAGCAGCGCGTTTACATCTTCGTATCCGAGATCCCGAATTCTTTTGTTGCTTGAAACGATGTATCGCACCGCCTGAACGATGACGACCACGATGCCGAGCAACATGAGCGGGAAAAGCGGATGATAGAGGAAAGCCTCCGCGAAATCAAATCTGGCTGCGGCCAGAAAAGCGCGCGTCATCCCACATCCGGGACAGGGGATGCCAGTAACCAGTTTAATCGGACAACCGACGACAAAGAGCAATACAAGACCGGCGGCAAAAGGAATCCATATCCACCGTTTCAGCATTCGGGGAAACACGATCCGACCGAAATCCCGGTTCTAATAATAGTAACCGCTATTGAGCGCGCTCATGATTGAGGCAAATGATACGCCAAAGATCGCGACACTGAAGATTGCAATCAGTAGATAAAGCCCAATGACGACACAACAGACGATGAAGTAGACAAAGCCTGCCCTGTTCCATGTCCTTTGAACAGCGAGAAAAGTCTCGAGATCTTTGAACTCGCCCGACTTCCACGCCCACTGGTTGCCGAGCGCCCCGCATACAAATATCCAAATGGTTCCGAAACACGGAATCAGACACAGCAGTGGGAGGTACGCGTGATTTCCGATGCCCCATATATAGTTGAACATGAATGCGCCCCAGTTCCACTTGCGGACTTCGGGCGGAATATAGTATCCGTCCGCGACATAGGTCGCATGAACCGTGGTGTAGGATTCATATCCTGCCTGTTGACCGTCGTAACCGTTGTATCCGCCGTTCGGATTCCCGTAAGAAGCGTATCCCGCGCCCGGATCGCTGCCGGGATTGTACCCTGCATTGTCCTGACCATATCCTGTGACGGGATCATTTACGGGAGTGACGGGGTTGTATCCCGTATTGCCCTGGGTGTCGTTGTTGAAGTTGTTGTAATAGTTATCGTCTGCCATGTGTCCCCCTTTCCGGATTTACATGTTCCAATGAATTGCAATAATAAAAAAGTAGTGCAGTAATATTATACGTCTTTACGGCAAATTCTGCAATTTGCACAATCGAAACGATGATAAAAAAAGACGCAGGTCTACACGATCACAATACTACCCGGTCTGATTCGGTTTTTGTTTTTCTGCGAAACAGAATGACCGCAACGACGATCAGGGTGACAATGCAAATCCACTGCGATGTGGACAGCGCACCGAGCGCACCCCGCGCCGCATCGTATCTGAAAAATTCAATAATAAAACGCCCGACGGAATAGACGGTCAGATACAGACAGAGCAGATCCTTTTTCGGGCGGCGTTTGCGAGAAACGACAAAGATCAATGCAAACAACGCAAAATTGAAAGCCGACTCAATCAGCTGAATCGGGAGCAGATAGATATCGTGCGGCGTAATCGGCGAATCATTGAACAGCATGCCAAGCGGCGGATCCACAGGCACCCCGTAACAACAGCCTGCACAAAAGCAGCCGATTCTGCCAAAGGCGTGAACCAAGGGAATGCCCGGCGTCAGCGTTTCGGCGAGATCCCAAAAGTCGACCTTATATTGCCGAGCATAGATGTATGCGCCGGCGATCCCGCCTGCAAGTCCGCCAAAAAAGACGTAACCACCCTTTAACAATTCGTTGATGATCCCGATTGTTAAAAGGTGGTTTGTCACGATGTACGCCAATACAGGCGCGATTGTCACAAGATAGAGCAGCTTTGCACCGATGATGACACCGATCCCGCTGTAAATCGCCGAATACAGAATGTCATCCCGGTTCAGCGTCGCCACATATGGACGCTTCACGACGACAAGGACTGCCACGCTGACTCCGATTACAATCGTCAGAAAGTATAACGGAATCTGAAGTCCTCCGATATGAAAGGCGTAAAGCATCTGCTATTGCGCGATCCGATCGATTAAAGATTTGCCCAAATGGCCCCGCCGAGGATCGCAAAACATGCGGTGAAAATCACGCTAAACACAAGTCCTGCAATCGATATGATCAGACCTGCCGTTCCAAGACCCGACTTAAAGACCTTATTCGCCTTAATGCCGAGAATGAGCCCGACGATGCTTGCCGGCAAGCCGATGATCACGAAGGACGTAACGACAGAAAAGATGCCGACGATCAGCGATGCGAGCGCCAAATTTTTCGCCGGATTTACAGGAGGCTGTGCAACGGGACCGGGATTATAGCCACCGCCGTAGTTGGGAGCGTCTCCATAAACCGGAGCATCTCCCGCGGGGGGGACATCTCCGTAGGTGGGCGTTTGACCGTAATTCGGATCTGATCCACCCTGAGGGGGTTCATACGGATTGCCTGTGTTGTTGTAATCATCAGCCATAATTCACTTCTCCTTTTTAAATCAAATAATTGCGAACGAATATATACATTGGTTGATTATACCACTCATTCTGTTTTCGCACCAGTAAAAATCAACAAATGTTTTTTTCGATTTTTCTTGACAATCAACAAATATCTCCTTTATATTTATAAGTACACCGATGACGCGGAGATAAAAACAAATCGTGCACTTACAGAGAGCCGGGGTGCTGAGAAGCCGGCAGAACGCAGCTTGTTAAATGGACCGCCGAGGGCGCAGGGAAAGGATGAATGCGTTTCCGAGTATTCTGCGACGTAAGGCATACGTTACAATGCCGGGAGTATGACGGTACTCCGCTAAGCGCGGAAGATAAGTTCTTCCGAATCGAGGTGGCACCGCGGATCGAATGACCCGTCCTTGACCGAAACAGTCAGGGGCGTTTTTGTTTTTTTGAAAAAATTGGAGAAAGATGAGTTTTAAGCCGGACATCGATCAAATACAAGCATACGCGAAGGATTACGCCATGATCCCCGTGTATACGATTCTGCCGGAGACGGTTCAAACGCCGATCGACACGTTCCGCGTGCTGAAAAATCTGAGTCGGCAGTGTTACATCTTGGAGAGCCTTGAGGATACGGGCAGCCGCGGGCGCTATACCTTCCTCGGTTACGATCCGAAACTCGAACTCACCTGTATGAATGGCAAGGTGCGCATCAAAAACGGTGCGGAATTCACGATTGAGACGAACGACCCGGGTAAATACATCCGGCAGATCATCGAGGACAACAGGAGCCCTGTGATTCCGGAACTGCCGCCGTTTACGGGCGGTCTCGTCGGTTACTTTGCTTACGACTATATTAAATACAGCGAACCGACGCTGAATCTCGATGCGGCGGATGAAGAAAAGTTCATGGACGCGGACCTCATGCTGTTCGATAAGGTCGTCTGCTACGATCACCTCGAGAACAACATCATTCTCATCGTCAACATCCGAGGCGATGCGGCGACGGAAAATTACAACAAGGCTAAAGGCGAGCTTGAATCCATGATCCGCCTCATTCACGGCGGCGTCATGGCGCAGATGCCTCCACTCCGGATCACATCTCCGTTCCGCGAGCTTTTCGACAAAGAACATTACTGCGAAATGGTCGAGAAAGCCCGGCGGCACATCTACGAGGGCGACATCTTTCAGGTCGTGCTGTCGAACCGACTCGACGCCGACGCCACCGGAAGCCTGTTTGAGACCTACCGCCTGCTGCGCAGGATCAATCCGTCGCCGTATATGTTCTACTTCAGCAGCGACGACATCGAGATCGCGGGCGCCTCGCCCGAGACGCTCGTCAGGGTTCGCGGCGGTCAGGCGTTTACCTTCCCGCTCGCCGGCACGCGTCCCCGCGGGAAGACGCCGGAAGAAGACAAGGCGCTCGAAGCGGAACTGCTTTCCGATCCCAAGGAGCTCGCAGAGCACAACATGCTCGTCGATCTCGGGCGCAACGACATCGGGAAGGTCAGCGACTTCGGAACGGTGCACGTGAACAAATATCTGACGATCGAGCGTTATTCGCACGTCATGCACATCGGCTCGACCGTAAGCGGCAGCCTGCGGGCGGACAAGACGCAGATCGATGCGGTCGACGCCGTGCTGCCGGCGGGGACGCTGTCCGGTGCACCGAAGATCAGAGCATGTGAAATCATTAACGAACTCGAGGGCAACAAGCGCGGCATCTACGGCGGCGCGATCGGGTACATCGGATTTACGGGTGAACTCGACACCTGTATCGCGATCCGCATCGCATACAAGAAGAACAACAAGGTCTTCGTGCGGTCGGGCGCGGGCATCGTCGCAGACAGTGTCCCGGAGACCGAATATCAGGAATGCCGGAACAAGGCGCGCGCCGTGCTCGATGCGCTGCTGCATGCAGCGGCGGAAAACACGGATCGTACAGGTAAACCGGGGATGACAGGAAATGCCGAGGATGCAAATACGGATGGGCTCAAGAGTCCGGATGGAGGTGCAAGGTGATTCTGCTGATCGACAATTACGACAGCTTTTCGTACAACCTGTATCAGCTGATCGGCGGAATCCTGCAGGGACAGAATGGGGACGGTTCATTCTGTCCTGATGGGGCTTCAAGACACGGACAGAATGGGGACGGTTCATTCTGTCTTGTTGCCGGACCGGATATGCTCCGCGTGATCCGCAATGACGAGCTGACCGCAGCGGAGATCGCGACGCTTGCACCCTCTCATATCGTGCTCTCTCCCGGACCCGGGAAACCTGCGGACGCGGGCGTCTGCGTCGATGTCGTGAAGAAATGCGCCGGGTGGATTCCGATCTTCGGCGTCTGTCTCGGTCACCAGGCGATCTGCGAGGCGTTCGGGGCGACCGTAACCTATGCGAAGGAGCTCATGCATGGAAAGCAGTCAAGCATTTCACTTGATACGGACGCATCCATGTTTCGCGGGCTGCCTTCCGTCATCAAAGGTGCGCGCTATCATTCGCTCGCGGCGGTTTCAGAAACGATTCCCGAGGCCTTGCGCGTAACAGCAACGAGCGCAGACGGCGAAGTGATGGCGGTACAGCACAGGGAATTTCCCGTGTACGGCGTGCAGTTTCACCCGGAGTCGATCATGACGCCGGACGGAGAAGCGATCTTGCGAAATTTTCTGTCTGAGGATGCGTAAGGTGGCGCGAAAGATTCGCTTCGAATACAGATAAGGGGTTTGAACGTGGAGTCGCCGGGCGGCGAGGGAAGATAAAAGGAGATAGACGATGATTAAAGAAGCAATCTTATTGGCGGCAAGCAGAACCGATCTGAGCTATGAAATGAGCGAAGCGGTCATGGACGAGATCATGGGCGG
>JAISKP010000216.1 GCA_031260885.1 Eubacteriales Family XIII. Incertae Sedis bacterium | reverse complement strand
GCCGGACTGCAGACAGCACTGCGAATCCTCGGCGTCGACTCCGGTGAGGCAGTCATCGTGCCAACACTGACTTTCATCGCGGCAGTGAATCCCGTGCGGTATCTCGGCGCGGAGCCTGTGTTTATAGACTGCGATGACAGCCTCTGTATGGATCCTGTGCTGCTCGAGCGTTTTTGCGCGGAAGAATGCAGATTGGAAGGCGGCGTTCTCGTGAACAAAACTTCCGGCAGGGTCATAAAGGCAGTGCTGCCTGTACACATTTTCGGCGGACTTGCCGACATGGAGAAGATCATGGATACGGCACACCGATACGGACTGAAGGTGCTTGAGGATGCGACCGAAGCCATGGGCAGCTTCTATGAACACGGTCGTTACAAAGGGAAACATGCCGGAACCATCGGCGACATCGGCGTCTTTTCGTTCAATGCAAACAAGATCATCACGACGGGCGGCGGTGGCATGATCGTGTCGAACCACGCCGAATATTTAGACAAAGCCGCTTATCTGACGACGACCGCGAAGGACGACGGACTGTACTTTGTCCACGATGAAGTCGGCTACAACTACCGCATGCTGAACATTCAGGCGGCGCTCGGCGTAAGTCAGATCGATGCGCTGGAAGGCTTTATTGAGATCAAGAAGCGAAATTTTGAACTGTACAAATCCCTTTTGGAAGGCGCCGTTTCAAGCGGATCGATTTCAGGCATCCGTATCCTGCCGTTTGGTGAAAAGATTCGCTCAAATCATTGGTTTTATTCATTGCTGATAGACGATGAATCAGATTCCGCCCCGGGTACGCGCCGCGACAACCTCCTGAAGAAACTGATCGCCGAAGGCATCCAGTGCCGTCCCGTATGGAAGCTCGTGCATACGCAGAAGCCCTATATTACATGTCGGGCATATGAGATTGAACGTGCCCATTCCTATGAAAAACACATTCTAAACGTCCCCTGCTCCACGAACCTGACGGAGGATGACGTGCGGTATGTCTGTGAAAAAATCATAAAAGCGTGTCAGTAGGACAGGGTAGGACAGGCGACGGTTACCTGTCTTATTTTCGGCACAGCGCACCCATGAACAAGAGGAAGTCTTCTGTCTCTCCTTTGACACGCTGACATGGTAAATCCGAACAATACCCTGTATAATTGTTTCATGAAACGATTATACGCAAACTGCATAAAACGCCTGTTGGACTTCATCTTTTCGCTGCTGCTCATCATCGTACTCTCGCCGCTTTTTGCGGTGCTTGCGGTGCTCGTGGCTGCAAAGCTCGGCAGACCTGTTCTCTTTCGGCAAGAGCGCCCGGGCAAGAATGCGAAAATTTTCACAATCTGTAAATTCCGGACGATGACAGACGGACGCGATAAAAATGGGGAACTGCTGCCCGATGCAGATCGGCTGACGGATTTCGGTAAAAAGCTCAGACGGACAAGCCTCGACGAACTGCCGGAACTTTTCAATATCATTCGGGGGGATATGAGCTTTATAGGTCCCAGACCGCTGCTCGTGAAGTACCTTCCCAGGTACAATGAAACGCAGGCACGCAGGCATGACGTCCGCCCCGGTCTTACGGGTCTCGCACAGGTAAACGGACGTAACACGATAAGCTGGGAACAGAAATTTGAGTATGACGTCCGCTATGCAGACCGGATCTCCTTTGGTCTGGATGCCGGAATATTTGGGAAGACAATCACTGCGGTGCTGAAACGAGAAGGGATCTCACAGGAGGGGGAAGCGACGATGGGTGAATTTATCGGAACAGGATGTGGGGGGATAAAATGACAGCGGAATTGAAAGACCTGTATATCATCGGCGCGGGGGACTTCGGCAGGGAGACGGCCGATACCGTACATGAAATCAATCGCATCCAGCCGACCTATCGGATCGCCGGGTTTATTGACGACAATCCCGCGATGCACCGGAAGCAGATCAACGGCATCGATGTGCCGGGCGGGCGGGAGTACCTACTCAGTTTGGCGCAACGCCGCGGCGGCGCGATCCCTTATGCCATCATCGCCATCGCAGATCCGATGGCAAAAATAAAGATCGCCCGGAGTCTGGAGGGCTCCGTGATCTGGGAGAACATCATCCACCCGCTCGCGCTGATCAAAGGCAGCGCACGGATCGGGCAGGGCAATATCATCCAGCATTTTTCATCCGTGAGTTCCAATGCCGTCGTCGGAGACCATTGCCTCATCAACTGCAATTGCGTGGTGGGTCATGATGTGAACCTCGGTCACAATTCGGCCCTCATGCCCTTTGCCGGAATCATGGGCGACTGTGTGGTGGAGAACCGCGTATTCATCGGCGCAGGTGCCATCGTTATCCCCGGGGTGAACATCGGAAAGGATGCGGTCATCGGTGCGGGTGCTGTCGTGCTCGAAGATGTCGAAGCAGGCGCAACCGTTGTCGGAAACCCGGCACAGCGCATCAAATGAGCCGTTTACGACTGTAACGGCATCCGGAGAACCAAATGAAACAGAAGCTTCTGTCAAAAATCGAACATCGGGAAATCGTCGTTGCGGTCATCGGTCTCGGCTATGTCGGGCTGCCGCTGGCGGTCGAAAAGGCGAAGGCCGGTTACAAAACCATCGGCTTCGACGTTCAGAAAAAAAAGGTCGATCTCGTGAACCGAGGCATCAACTATATCGGAGATGTGGTGAACGAGGATTTACAGCAGATCGTAGCGTCGGGTATGCTGTCGGCGACTTCGGACTATGCTTTCATAAAAGATACGGACTTTATCGCCATCTGCGTCCCGACGCCGCTCGACGACGCCAGGCAGCCGGATCTGCATTACATCGAAAATTCCGCAAGAGAGATTGCCAAGTATTTGACGAAAGATTCGATCGTGGTTCTCGAATCGACCACCTACCCGGGTACGACCGAAGAGCTGCTGCGCCCCCTTCTGGAGCAGGGTTCCGGTCTGGTTTGCGAAAAAGATTTCTATCTCGGCTTTTCCCCGGAACGAGTTGATCCCGGAAACCTCCTCTATAAGACAAAGAACACGCCGAAGGTCGTGGGAGCAACCTGTGACGATGCGGCGGAGGTCATCGCGGCAATGTATGCATCGGTGCTCGAAGGGGATGTGCACGTCGTATCGAGTCCGGCGGTTGCGGAGATGGAGAAAATTCTTGAAAACACGTACCGCAATGTAAACATCGGACTCATCAACGAACTTGCGATGCTATGCGACCTAATGCAGATCAGTCTTTGGGAAGTCATCGACGCAGCAAAGACCAAACCTTACGGCTTTCAGGCGTTCTACCCGGGGCCAGGGCTGGGTGGTCACTGCATTCCACTGGATCCGTACTATCTGTCCTGGAAAGCGAAGGAATACGGCTTTGAAACCACGATGATCGAAAATTCCATGCGGATCAACGACGGCATGCCGCAGTACTGCGTGGACCGGGCGGCACGCATTCTAAACCGATTCGGAAAGGCGCTGTGTTCCTCAAAGATCCTGATCCTGGGCGTTGCCTACAAACAGGACATCGACGATTGCCGAGAGAGTCCGGCGATCCGCGTGATCGAGCTTCTGCGCGCCGCCGGCACGGAAGTGGCGTATTTCGATCCGTATATTGCAGAATATGATCGCGGAGGACGGTCGTTCGTCGGTCTTCCGTCCATTGATGTACAAACGGTCGCATCGTTTGATCTCATCATCGTGACAACCGCGCATACAAACGTCGATTATGAAATGGTGCAACAGTCAGCCGCCTTCATCTTTGATACAAAGAATGCAATGAAACAGATCGCAGACAGGGGAAACATCGAAGTCCTTTAAGGTCTACGATACGACGAAGACATCATAAAGATGAAGATATCATAAATACTGCAGCGATATTATGGATAAACTTGAGGTGTGGAAGGTAAACATGAAATATGCACTGATCGGCTGCGGCCGAATCGCGGAAAACCATATCAAGGCGGCTGCGGACAATCGGTTTGAAATCGAAGCGGTCTGCGACATCATCCCTGAAAGGATGGAAACGCTGTTGAAGCAGACTGCCGCGGAGACGAGAAACCCGATCGGAAAGATCGGACGCCATACAGACTACCGACAGCTCATAGACAAAACCGCACCGGAGCTCGTAAGCATCGCAACGGAAAGCGGCAGCCACGCACAGATCGCACTGGACTGCATCGAAGCCGGCATAAACGTCATCATCGAAAAGCCGATGGCGCTAAGTCTGACGGACGCCGACAAAATCATCGAAGCCGCCGCGGCAAGAAACGTTAAGGTCTCCGTCTGTCATCAAAACCGTTTCAATCCTGCCGTGCAGGCTCTCAGAAAAGCGATGGACGCCGAACGATTTGGGAAGCTGTCACACGGTTCTGTACACGTAAGATGGAATAGGGGGCAGGAATACTACCGACAGGCACCTTGGCGCGGCACCTGGGCACAGGACGGCGGCGCGCTCATGAACCAGTGCATCCACGGCATCGATCTGCTCCGTTGGATGATGGGCGATGAGATCGAAACGGTTTACGGCGTTACAAAACAGCAGTTTCATCCCTATCTGGAGATCGAGGACCTCGGCATGGCAGTGATCAAATTCGCAAACGGTGCCATTGCCACGGTCGAAGGAACCACAAACGTGTATCCCAAAAATCTCGAAGAGACACTTTATATCTTCGGCGAAAAAGGCACGGTAAAAGTCGGCGGCACGCAGACAAACACGATCGACACATGGATCTTTGCGGACGAATTCCCGGCAGACAATGAGATCAGGGCGATTCAGGAGCAGGCAGGCAATGTCTACGGCAACGGGCATACGCCGCTGTTTGCGGATGTGGCAGCGGCGATTCGGGAGGGCAGAGCCCCTTATGTCGATGCGGTTGCCGGCAGGAATGCCCTAGAGCTTGTACTGGCAATCTATAAGAGCCAGCGGGATGGTCTTCCGGTGAACTTGCCCCTGAAAGATTTTGCAAGCACGGATATGGTCGGCGTGATCAAATGATCGGAGAATTTTGATTTGGAATTTCGGGATTTACATCGTCAATATCAGGCCTTAAAGGCTGACATCGATCGTGAGATCAAAGCGGTGCTGGACAGCGCCCGTTTTATCAACGGACCGCAGGTCTCAGAACTGGAACAGGA
Source organism: Eubacteriales Family XIII. Incertae Sedis bacterium (assembly GCA_031260885.1). GTDB lineage: Bacteria > Bacillota > Clostridia > Peptostreptococcales > Anaerovoracaceae > JAISKP01. The sequence goes on along the minus strand of JAISKP010000216.1, from coordinate 2,275 downwards.
ACTGGCGGCATATGTCGGTGTAAAGCACTGTATCTCCTGCGCAAACGGCACGGACGCGTTGACCATGGCGATGATGACCTGGGGCATCGACAAAGGGGATGCCGTCTTTGTCCCGGACTTCACTTTTTTTTCGACCGGAGAAATCGTATCGCGCGCGGGCGCTACGCCCGTTTTCGTGGATGTGGACTTCGATACGTTCAATCTTTCTGCAGACGCGCTCGAGGATCAGATCAAGCAGGTTCTTCATGAAGGCAGACTGCGTCCCAGCGTGGTCATCGCAGTGGATCTTTTCGGACTGCCTGCAGACTATAGACACATCCGAAAAGTTTGCGATCAATATGGACTTCTTCTGCTCGAGGACGGTGCGCAGGGCTTCGGCGGAAGCATCGGCGATCAAACCGCTTGCGGTTTCGGCGACATCTCGGTCACTTCGTTTTTTCCGTCAAAACCCCTGGGATGTTACGGAGACGGCGGTGCCGTCTTCACGGACAGTGACGAATGGGCGGATGTACTCAGATCCATCGGCGTTCACGGAAAAGGGAAAGACAAATACGACAATATCCGGATCGGTCTCAATTCAAGGTTGGACACGGTGCAGGCCGCGGTGCTCAAGGTGAAGTTCCGGGCGTTCCGGGAATATGAGCTAAATGCCGTAAATCAAGCTGCCGACCTCTATTCAGACCTCTTAAACGAGATCGACACATTGGCTGCATCCCCGATTTCGGTGGATACGCCGGGCACAGCAGGATCACGGAAAACGGTCAATCCGGTTGTGATCACGCCGACAGTTCCTGCGGAATACCGATCCGCTTGGGCGCAATATACGATACGGCTTCAAAATAAAATACAGCGGGACGCGCTGCAGAAATTCTTAAATGAAAACGGGATTCCGACCACTGTCTTCTATGCAAAACCGATGCACAAACAGAAGGCATTTTCCGGTATCGCACCGGGCATAACGAACAGATCAACCATCCCGGGCACGTTGAATACATTGGGCACACCGACCGAACAGTATGATGATGACAACGATCGATATAAAAATTCGATTGCACTTGCGGACACCGTACTTTCTCTGCCGATGCATCCATACTTCGAATCCGGAGAGATTGAAGGGATTGTTAAAAAAATCGCAATTGGAGTGAAGCACACCACATGAAGACCGTATGGATATTCAATCATTATGCAGCGCCGCCCTCCGTTTCTACGGCGATCCGCCACTACAACTTCGGAAAGTATCTCATGAAGGCAGACTACGGCGTCAAAATTTTCGCCGCAAGTGCGGTGCACAACAGCAGTGTGCAGTTCATTCGGAACCGTAAACCATACCTTGCGTACGACGACGAGAAAGTGCCCTTCGTTTTTATCCGAACAAGGCAATATGCCGGAAACGGCATCGGTCGAATCCTGAATATTTTGGATTATTACAGAAGGCTTTTTAAGGCGATCAAACATTTTGAAAAGCCCGACGTCATCCTTGCATCCTCCTTTCATCCTTTGACCTGCGTGGCGGGAATCAAGATCGCAAAAAAACTGCACATCCCCTGCATCTGCGAGGTGCGAGATCTGTGGCCGGAATCGCTGATCGTCTATAAGGGGCTTCGCCGAAGCAACCTCATCGTGAAAGCGCTGTCCCGAACGGAGCAGTGGATCTACGAACATGCGGACAAGCTCATCTTCACAATGGAAGGCGGCATTGATTATATTAAAGAACACGGCATCAACGTGAACGAGGAAGATGTTCTCTATATCAACAACGGCGTTGATCTCGAAGCCTTTCACCGGAACGCGGAACTGTTCCAAGTCAGCGATGTGGATTTGTCGGATGAGGATCAGTTTAAAGTCGTATATACCGGATCCATTCGGTTCGTGAATGCCGTCGGTGATTTAGTCGCCGTCGCTGAGATCCTCAGACAGCAGGCTCCGAAGGTAAAGCTGCTCATCTGGGGCACCGGCACGGATGCCGAAAAAATTTCTGCCGATATTTCGCGGCGAGGACTAAACAATATCATTTTAAAAGGAAGTGCCTCCAAAAATGAAATTCCGTCCATATTGTCACAGAGCGATGCGACCTTGCTCCACAGCAGAAGCAGCAGCATTCTCAAATACGGTATTAGCCAAAACAAACTCTTTGAATATCTCGCCGCAGCGAAACCCGTGATCTCCACACTGGATTTCAATTATAATTTTATTGCAACCGATCACGCCGGCATTACTGCATGGAGCGAAAGCCCCGACGATATCGCGGCAGCCATCCTCGAGCTGTCGAATTGCA
>JAISKP010000195.1 GCA_031260885.1 Eubacteriales Family XIII. Incertae Sedis bacterium | reverse complement strand
ATAAACCTGTGGTTCGGTAGCCTCCCATTCATCCTTAAGATGCTGGAGCCTTTCGGTGAGGACTTTTACATTTTTTACTTCTTCTCTGGTCTTCGCGTCTAAGATGTTTACCGCAGTCGTTGCGGCGGGAGTAATTTTTGCAGTACCTGCCATTTTTATACCTCCATGAGCAAAGTTGCAGCTATTATACATATAATGTGCAATTATCGTGCCAAGTATGGAAACGCGTGATTTTGAATAAAATCATTTGAAATTTGTCGCAGAAATGATAAGGTTATGTCTCAATATAGATACATGGTCGCAAAATTGAGACACTATATATCGGCTCCGGTTTTTTGATTCAGTGCTTTGAGCTTTTTATATAAAACGCTGCGATGAATTCCCAGAACCTGCGCTGCTTTTGCGACGTTGCCACCGGATGCTTCAAGTACTTGCCTTATATAATCTTCTTCGATGCGCGTAAGAACTTCCTTGAGCGATCCGTCGCGCTGCGCATAGTGGGAAATCTGTGTCTCGTGAAACCTGTCTTCTGATTCCAGTCGTTCTATTCTGGTGGATTCTAGGAATCGATCCTCAAGATAGAGCTCGTCCCCCGGTGTCGTGACGGCCATACGCTCTACAACATTGCGAAGTTCTCTTACGTTTCCCGGCCAATCGTACATCAAGAAAGCGTTTTGTGCCTGCGGCGTGAATTCTTTTTTTAGTCCGTAACGTTTATTTAGTTCTTCCAGAAAGACGTCAGCCAACGGAATGATATCTTCCCGACGGTTTGCAAGCCGCGGCAATGTGATCGGGATGACATTGATCCGAAAATACAGATCGCGCCGAAACAGATTATGGACAATCATCTCTTTCAGGTCGCGGTTTGTCGCGGCGATCAACCGGACGTCGATCTCTTTGACCGCCGTGTCACCGAGGCGGGTGACTTCTCCCGATTCGAGTACCCGAAGGAGCTTTGATTGCATATTGAGCGGAAGGTCGCCGATTTCGTCAAGAAAAAGTGTTCCGCCTTCAGCCATTTCAAAAAGTCCAGATTTTCCAAGCGGATTTGCCCCCGTAAATGCACCTTTGACATATCCAAAGAATTCAGATTCCATGAGTTCCTGTGGAATTGCCGCGCAGTTTACGGGGATGAATGCATTGTTTTTTCTTGCGCTGTGGCGATGAATATAGCGTGCGATGATTTCCTTACCCGTACCGGATTCACCGACAAGCATGACGGTACTGTCTGTTTCCGCCACGTAGCGGCTCGTCGCGATGACCTGCCGCATCTGCTGGCTTTCCATAACGATATTGTCGTCTGAAAAGCTCGATCCCGTTAGAAATTCAGTCGTGATTTCGTGGAATTTACGTTCGGTATCCGAATCATTTAAAGCGCTACTGTAACGGTCGATGAGCGATTTATCGACGGCAGTCACGAGGATGAAACTCACCTCGCCATCGTCATCTAAGAGCGGATTTGCACAGACGATCTGCTGCCCGCCATATTTTGTATCGACTGTACCGGTGACGGAAGTTTTAGACTCGAGCGCTCTTTTGCTGGGGGACCAATTGTATGCGGCACTGATGTCTCCCGCATTGAAGCCGATTAAATTTCCGACCTTTATGCCCTGGAAGGTCATCAGAATGTTGTTGTGTCGGTCGTGCAGATTGATGGAGTTGCTGTTTTCCGCAGCAATGCGCTCCATATCGTGCTCTTTGAGAATCTTTCGCTGCTTGATGTCCATGGATATAGTATAACACAAGGGTAACACAAGGGAACGGCTCCGCGATGCACTTTTCTGAAAAATGCACGGCAGAACCGTTCCCGTTGTGTGAAAAATAGCGTTTAACCGAAGTAGCGCTTGAGGAGTCCTTCAAAGCCTCTGCCGTGTCGGGCTTCGTCCCTTGCCATTTCGTGAACGGTGTCATGTACCGCATCATAGCCAAGTTCCTTGGCTCTCGTCGCGAGCGCTTTCTTGCCGGCAGTGGCACCGTGTTCGGCGGCGACTCTGAGTTCCAGATTCTTTTTCGTATCGGCGTCTACGACCTCGCCTAAAAGTTCCGCAAAACGGGATGCGTGATCGGCTTCTTCAAATGCATAACGCTTGTAAGCTTCTGCGATCTCCGGGTAACCTTCACGATCCGCCTGACGGCTCATCGCGAGGTACATACCGACTTCCGTACATTCGCCGGTGAAGTTCTGACGAAGTCCTTCGACGACTTCGGGATCGAGACCCTGTGCGACACCGATCCGGTGCTCATCTGCGAACTCGAGCTTCGCACCGACCACCTGCTCTGAGAATTTTTCGGCAGGGGCTGCGCACTGCGGGCATTTTTCCGGTGCTGCATTTCCTTCAAAGACATAACCACATACGCTGCATACAAATTTCTTCATTTTTTCTTCCTCCTGGTTTCTCGCGATTTTGAATTTGGCAGGTTCGTATGCCGCATTCAGATTTATAATGTTTTTTATCTAAACTGTCTGCCGTTGAATGGCGCATTGCAGACAGTAATTAGCTTTGCTTAGTTTTGGTTGGCTTAGCTTTGCTTGGTTTTGGCGTGCTTTGCGCAGTCGGGGCACAGTCCCCAGAGGAACAGATCGCGTCGGTTTACCGTGAAACCGTCCAGCCCTTTCGCGGTTGCGCCGGAAATATCCGCATCGATGTCGAAGATCTTCCCGCAGGCTTCACACTTGAAATGTCCGTGATCCTCGGTGAAGGCGTCGTAACGCATCTCGCTGCCTTCGAGACTCAGCGGTCTCACGAGACCGGCATGGGATAGGGTGCTGACGGTGTTGTAGACGGAAGTCCGCGACAGTCCGGGCAGTATCTCCAGAAGATCCCGGTAGATTTGGTCGATCGTCGGGTGGTTGCGCTCCGCCAAGAGGTATTTCAGCACGTGTATGCGGCTGGTGGAAGGGCGCACCTCTGCGCGGCGCAGCTCCTCGATGACGCTTTCGTTTGTAATTGGGATTCTGTCTGACATTATTGTATTCCTTTCAATATTGTAATGATTACAATATTCATTATAGTACAAAGGAATTGAATGTCAATGCGTATGCTGAATTATTTTGGAATATTTTTTGGAAGCTCGGCGGCTATGCGATGACGTCGTCCATCGTGTAGAATCCGGGCTTTTTACCGGCGATGTAATAGGCGGCTTTGATTGCGCCTTGTGCGAAAACACTGCGGGAGTAGGCCGTGTGTGTGATTTCGATCGTCTCGTCCGAACCGGCAAAGAGAACCGTATGCTGACCCGGCAATGTCCCGCCGCGCACCGCGTGGATGCCCAGATCCGTCAGCTTGCACTCGTCGTGCTTGCTGTGGCGCCCGTAGAGGTAGTCCTTTTTCACTTCGCAGGCTTCGTTTACGGCATCCGCAAGGAGAATCGCGGTGCCGCTCGGGGAGTCTATCTTTTGTGTGTGATGTTTCTCAATGATCTCGACGTTGAAATTGGATTCGAGCGCGGGCATTGCGAGCTTGCACATCTTTGCGATGATGTTGATGCCGAGCGACATGTTCGAAGAATTGAACACGGGAATCTTCAGAGACGCTTCTCGTAGCAGATCGCGTTCCGCTTCGCCGAGCGCAGTCGTACAGATGACCGCAGGCGTTCCCGTGAGCACCGCATAACGGAGCAGATCGGGCACTGCGGTATAATGTGAAAAATCGATGATGACGTCAGCCTTGCCCGTAAACGCCGACGGCTGGTCGAAAACGGGGATCGAAACCCCGCGAAAGCGCACCTCGTTTCCGGCAGTCGCCGGCTGTTTGTCAAATCCGCAAAGGACTGCCGCGTCGTCTTCTCTGCTGAGGGATTCGAGGATCATGCGACCCATCTTCCCGTTGATTCCGTTGATGATAAAATCCATCACGCGCTCCTTGTCTTATGATTACACAATTGACTTAGTTGATCAGCAGTTCGGCGATCTGTATCGCGTTTGTGGCAGCACCTTTGCGGATGTTGTCCGCGACGCACCAGAAGTTGATGCCGTTTTCGATGCTGAAATCACGGCGGATTCTGCCGACATAGACTGCATCCGTCCCAGTCGCTTCGCGCGCGAGCGGATAGACGTTGTTCTGCGGATCGTCCCGCAGGATGATGCCGGGCGACGCCGATAGCAAGTCCTTAATCTCCTGAATGTCCCCGAAGGGCTTTTCAAATTCGACGTTGATCGACTCGCTGTGCGAGAAGAAGACCGG
>JAISKP010000076.1 GCA_031260885.1 Eubacteriales Family XIII. Incertae Sedis bacterium | reverse complement strand
TGCGAGAACAACTGTCTGCTTACGATCAATCGCTTCGGGAACGGCGAACAGTTTATCACCGGAAACCGCTGTGAAAAAGGAGCGGGCGAAGGAACGGCATCGCAGGATGTCCCAAACCTATATGCCTACAAATTCAAGCGGTTGTTTGCGTACCTGCCGCTCGAAGCGGATCACGCACGCCGCGGTACGATCGGCATCCCACGCGTGTTGAATATGTATGAGAATTATCCGTTCTGGTTTACGTTTTTTACAGAACTGGGCTTCCGCGTCGTGCTGTCACCGCAGTCCACGAAGAAGATCTATGAGATGGGCATGGATACGATTTCATCGGATACGGCCTGCTATCCTGCGAAGCTTGTACACGGTCACATCAAGTGGCTTGTGGAAAATGATGTGAAGCGGATCTTCTATCCGAGCATCAATTACGAGATCCTTGAGGACGACACGGCAAACAATCATTACAACTGCCCGATCGTCGCGACCTACCCCGAAGTCATTGCGGGAAATATGGATGATTATCTCTCGGAAGAGGATGTGGTGTTTATGCATCCGTTCTTGCCGTATGATGACGATGCCAGACTGGCGACGCGGCTTACGGACGTCTTTTCGCAGCTGCACATTTCGTCGTCCGAGGTTGCTGCCGCTGTTAAAACGGCGCGGCACGAGGATAAGAAATTCAAGGATGATATCAAGCGTCACGGAAGGGAATCCCTGAAAATCCTAAAGGAAAAAGGAATGAAAGGCGTCGTCCTGTCCGGCAGACCCTATCATCTCGATCCGGAAATCAACCACGGCATCGACACGCTGATTACCTCGTTTGGGATCGCGGTGCTGACAGAGGATGCTGTTGCACACATTGCGCCGACGGAGCGTCCGCTGCGTGTGCTCGATCAGTGGATGTATCACAGTCGCCTGTATCGTGCGGCGGAGTTTGTCGGGAAGCATGACAATCTGGAACTCGTACAGCTCAATTCGTTCGGCTGCGGGCTCGATGCCGTGACAACGGATCAGGTCGAGGAGATCTTAAGAGACAAGAACAAGCTCTATACCGTTTTGAAAATCGACGAGGGTTCGAATTTGGGCGCGGCGAAGATCCGTGTGCGCTCCCTGAAGGCAGCGATGGATGAACGGGAGAAAAACGGACAGCGGGGTCGCGATGTGCCGTATGCTTCCAATAGACTCATCTTCACAGAGGAAATGCGTAAAGAGTATACGATTTTGATCCCGCAGATGTCGCCGATTCATTTTCAGTTCATCGAACCTGCGATCAAGGCGAGCGGCTATAATGCCATTCTGCTGCCGGAAGTCGATGTACACGCCGTGGACGAGGGACTTCGTTATATCAATAACGATGCCTGTTATCCGACGATCGTTACGCTTGGCCAGATCATTTCATACCTGAAATCCGGGGAGTGCGATCTTGACCATACCGCCGTATTTATGTCGCAGACAGGCGGCGGCTGTCGCGCGAGCAATTACGTCTCTCTGCTTCGCAAGGCGCTCAAGGATCTCGGGATGGCGCAGATTCCGGTCGTTTCCATGAACACGGTCGGACTCGAACCGAATCCGGGATTTAAGATCACGCTTCCGTTCGCAAAGAAAATGATCATCGGCGCAATGTTCGGCGATGCGATGATGCGCATTCTCTATCAGACGCGACCCTATGAAAAGGAGCCGGGTGCGGCGGACAAGCTTGCACATTACTGGGCAGTGCGCATCGCGCGCGATATGCCGCATATCAGCCTTCGTAAATACGGGAAATACATGAAGGAGCTGATTCACGACTTCGATGTGCTCCCGCTGCGCGACATCAAGAAGCCAAAGGTCGGCGTGGTCGGTGAGATTCTCGTCAAATATCACCCGAATGCGAACAACGATATCGTCGGTATCATCGAACGGGAAGGCGGCGAAGCGGTCGTTCCCGATCTGATCGATTTTTTCCTCTATGGCATGTATAGCAAGGAATTTAATTTTCGCAAACTGGCGGGAAGCCGCAAGACGATGCTGATGAACAGAGCAGGCATCGCGCTGGTCGAATGGTTCAGAAGACCGATGCGTCGGGCGTTCGACAAGAGTGCACGCTTCCATGCGCCGCTCCGCATCGAAGAAGTCGCTGCCAAGGCACAAAATGTGATCTCTCTCGGCAACCAGTGTGGCGAGGGCTGGCTCCTCACCGGCGAGATGATCGAACTGATCGACAGCGGCGCGGAGAACATTGTCTGCCTCCAGCCCTTCGCATGCCTTCCGAATCATGTGACCGGAAAAGGCATGCAGAAATCCCTGCGCAGGTATAATCCACTTGCAAACATCGCGATGATCGATTACGATCCCGGTGCGAGCGACGTGAACCAACTCAACCGCATCAAACTCATGATGGCGACCGCGCACCGCAACACGAAGATGCGATAACCTCTGTCATTTTTATGCCGTCCACACAGCGAAGAACCATTGACAGTGGTTCTTTTTTGTGTTATTTTCATGGTATATTATTAAACATATATGATTTATATGTTTAATCGTCTCTCAATACAGAAAAGGAGCGGACATGAATACGAAACTTTTATCCGTCGCGAAAGGTGAAACGCCTGCGGACATCGTGATCAAAAATGGTAGGATCGTCAACGTCTATACGAAGGAAATCTATGAGGGCGGCGTATCCATCACCGGAGACAGGATTGCCGCGATCGGAGACGTCGGTTACACCATCGGGGAAAGCACGCAGATCATCGACGCGAGCGGCAACTACATCACACCCGGATTTATCGACGGACATATTCATCCGGAAAGTACCAGCCTGTCTATTCAATCTTTTGCAAATCTGGTACTGAAACACGGTACCACCGTCATCTTTACAGATCTTCACGAAGCGGGTGTTGTCAGTGGACTCGAGGCCATCGAGGCGCTTTTAGATGAGGCGCAGGAAACAGCGCTGAAACACTACTTTGTTGTCCCTTCACACGTGCCGTTTTCACCGCAGTTTGAAACCAGCGGCGGAAGCTTCAATACGGAGATCATAAAAGGCGCACTGCAGCGAGAAGATGCGGTAGGGCTGTCCGAAGCGGTGAGCGTCTATATTATCGCAGGATTCCCGGATTTGCTCGATTCCATCGATGCGGCAAAAGCGGCGGGAAAGTCTATTCAGGGACATCTGCCGGATGCCACGGGCGCGCATTTCAACGTGGTAGCTGCGGCCGGGGTCAGCACCGATCACGAGGCAATTTCTCCGGACGAAGGACTGCTGCGTCTGAGAAACGGACTTCATCTGATGATCCGTGAGGGCTCGGCAGCGCGGAGCCTTGAGACGATACTGGCGCCTATTTTAGAGCAGAAACTGGACACGTCGCGGGTCAGCATCGTTACCGATGATCTGCATACGGTTGATGGGGTGTTTCGAGGGCATCTGGACGACGCCGTTCGCACCGCGCTGAAGACCGGCGCGGGATTCGCGGATGCGATACAGTTTGTTTCATTAAATGCGGCGAGAGCTTTTAGTCTGGAGAACGAAATCGGCGGACTTGCGCCGGGAAAACGCGCGGACGTCAATATTACCACGGGACCTGAAGACTTTAAGATTCTTTCGGTCATTTCCGGAGGTACGCTTGTTGTCTCGGATGAAAAACTTGTTGCACCTTATCCGGTGAAGGCACATGATCCGAAGCTCCTGAATACGGTTCATCTGAAAAGACCGGTTACGGCAGCGGACTTTGCGGTAAAGGTAGCGGATTCGGTCTCAAAAGTCCGGGTTCAGATCATGGATACGTTGCAGTGGATTCCGTTGACTGAAGGCAGGGTTGTAGAACTTGCGGTGAAGGATGGCGTGGTACAAAGCGATCTTGAACAGGATGTTCTCTATATCGCCCAAGTGGAACGTCACGGAAAAAACGGAAACATCGGCAAGGCATTCATGGGCGGTTTCCGGATCAAGGAAGGCGCGATCGCCTCATCCGTGGGACATGACAACCACAACATCATTGTTCTGGGAACAAATCATGAGGACATGGCCGTCGCCGTGAACCGCGTCGCAACGCTTCAGGGCGGGCAGGTCGTCGTGAATAAGGGCGCGGTGGTGTCCGAGGTGGCATATCCGATCTTGGGGCTGCTCTCAGACCTGGATGCGGCATCTTTGGCAGCAGTGAAACAGAAGCTCAATGCCGATATTCATGAATTGGGTTCTGAGATCCCGATCCCGTTCATGTTCCTTTCCTTCATCTCGTTGGCTGCCATCCCGTCCTATGCTGTGACGGATAAAGGCTTCATCGATGTGTTGGGGCAAAAGATCATCGATCCGGTTCTGGAAACAATCGGTTAGCGGCTCGCAGCACACGGGTTGACGGGAAGGGAATTCGATCAAAATGAGTTTAAAAAAGAATCTTATCAGAACCGCATTGGGCAAGGAACCTGCAGATCTGATCATTAAGAACGGCAATCTGGTGAATGTGCATTCCGGTGAAATCTACAAAACGGATATTGCCGTCCGGGATGGCCTGATCGCCTCCATCGGACCTGTACCGGAGGGTGCCTTCGGACAGAAAACGCAGATCATCGATGCGGAAGGGCGCTATCTCGCCCCGGGTTTTATCGATGCGCATATTCACATCGAGAGCAGCATGCTCACCTATACGGCGTTTGCGAAAGCCGTCGTCGTACGCGGAACCACGGCGGTGGTCAGTGATCTCATGGAGGTTACCATCGTCTCGGGAGTTCCCGGACTCAAGGCGCTGCTGAAGGAAGCGGAGAGCGCACCGGTTAAACTGTTCTATCCGATTCCTTCCTTTATGGGTGAGGAGGAAGCGGCTTATCAGACCACGGGCAGTCTATTGCTTCCGAACCTCATCGAAGAGCTTATCCTCCTGCCGCAGGCCATCGGACTGGCCGAGGTTCTTTATCCGCCCATTCTTGCCGAGGATGAAAACAGCGCGCGGAATTTGGCACTTGCAGAAAAGTACGGAAAAACCGCGGAAGGGCATGCCCCGGCACTGCTCGGCGAAGCGTTGAACGCGTATGCCGGTACCGGCATACGATCCGATCACGAAAGTACAAATAAAGAGGAGGCGTTGGCAAAGCTGCGTGCCGGTCTCCGCATCCTGATTCGGGAAGGTTCTGCTTCGTCGGATCTTCAGGACGTAATCCGGATCCTTACAGAAGAAAATGTGGACACCCGATACATCTCTTTCATCAGCGATGACATCGACGCACTGCATATTCAGGATTTCGGCCATCAGGACCACAAGGTGCGCCTCGCCGTGCAGACCGGCGTTTCGCCCGTGAAGGCCATTCAAATGGTGACTATAAACCCAGCGGAAAGTCTGAAATTGGATGGGACGCGCGGGAGCATTCTTCCCGGAAAAGTTGCGGACATCGTCATTTTGTCATCCCTAAAGGATTGCCGTGTGGAAAAGGTGATCATCGACGGTCAGCTCATCGTCGATGAAAAGGATGGTCAAGCGGTTTTGCAGAAGTCCTATCCGCCCCCGCTCTACGAAGATGTCCTGCTCAATACCGTCCGGTTGGTTGCATCGGTACGCGGGGCGGATTTGCTGATTGAAGCGCCCGAAAAATCTTTGGCAAAAGTTCATGTGATCGGCATTTCGGGGGCAAATCTCCTGGCGGATGCGCTTGAGGCGGATCTGCCCGTGGTGGATGATGTGATCCGGGCGGATATTCCCGGAGATGTCCTGCATATCGCCTGTGTGGAACGCTACGGAAAGAACGGGAATATCGGGAAGTCTTTTGTGCGGGGCGTCGGTCTGAAAGCGGGTGCAATCGCCCTTTCCGTTGGTCACGATCATCATAACATTACGGTGGTCGGAACAAACGGTGCGGATATGGCGGCGGCGGTAAACCGCGTTGCAGCGCTGAACGGCGGGATCGTCTATGTCAGAGACAATACGGTGGTTTCCGAGATTGCGTTACCCGTTGCCGGGTTGCTGTCCCTTAAAAATGGGGATCAAGTGGCGGATGATCTGAGAAGGTTGATCGCGATCCTAAAGGAAAACGGATGTCTTCTTCCGTCTCCGAACGTAACACTTTCCTTTGTGACTTTGATTTTTATCCCATTTCTTGCAATTACGGATAAGGGGCTGTTCGATGTATTGAAGTTTCGGATCATAGATCCGGTGATCTCCGCGGTGTAACATAAAATAAAATATAAAACATGACGTTATGCAGAGTAACGCCGCTTCATCGAGATCGTTATAAACAATGAAAAAATCAAAACGCTGAGACCATTGGAATCTCAGCGTTTCTTTTGGTTGCGGGGGATGGACTTGAACCAACGACCTCCGGG
>JAISKP010000021.1 GCA_031260885.1 Eubacteriales Family XIII. Incertae Sedis bacterium | reverse complement strand
TCCTTTGATGAGGCTGTGATCGAGAGCATCGACTACTGCATCGAAAACGGCATCATGGCGGGATATCTGAAAGCGCATAGCTCGGAGGTTCACAATATGCTGTTCACAGAATACAATTTAGAAGACGATAAACAGGTCAGCTTTGATGAAGGTAAAGCCGAGGGTATCGCTGAGGGCGAAGCTAAAGGTAAAGTCGAAACTGCCCGTAATTTGAAAGCGGAGAATATCCCATTTGAAATAATTTCCAAAGCTACAGACTTGTCTATTGATGAGATCGAAAACCTATAGCCCATAGTAGCGAGGTTCGCAACATGCTGTTCACAGAATACAATTTAGAAGACGATAAACAGGTCAGCTATGAAGAAGGCATGATCGACGGGATTGCCAAGGGCATTGCTGAGGGTAAAGCCGAGGGTATCGCTGAGGGCGAAGCTAAAGGTAAAGTCGAAACTGCCCGGGGCATGAAAGCCGATGGACTGGATGTTGCGTTGATTGCGAAGTACACAGGGCTGTCCATGACGGAGATCGAAAACCTGTAGCCCATAGTAGCGAGGTTCACAATATGCTGTTCACAGAATACAATTTGGAAGACGACAAGCAGGTCAGCTTTGATGAGGGTAAAGCAGAAGGTAAAGCTGAAGGAATCGCTGAAGGTAAAGCCGAGGGTAAAGTCGAAACTGCCCAGGGCATGAAAGCTGAGAACATTCCGGTTGCGACGATAGCAAAGATCACTGGGCTTTCTGCAAAAGAAATTGAGCACTTATAGATACAAGGCATAATAAAAGACAAAAGCAGGGCGCTCCTGTGTCCTATACTTATCTTGCAATCATGCATCATAACTTAAGGTAGAGAGGCGGGTTCGAGCAACCCGCTCTACTTTAAAAAGTATATGTACGTTAACCTACAACATCAGTCAATGTACCTTTCCATATCATCAGTCAATAAATTCCCATACCCTATTGACATCATTTTTACATTGTGGTAAATTAGCTAACAGTGTTATTTTTTAATACTATTAACAATAAACATTGTTAACAATTTATCAACTGTCCCCAAGCGAGACGGATAAGACCTTCACGATGCTTCGCTGTCCGTTTTTCCGGTAGGTTGAAGCCTGTGAAAAAAGGCAATCGTCCCATACTGCCTAACTAGAATGGAGTCCATGATGGATTATAATGAAGCGGCGCATGACTTTTTGAGAGAGATGCACCTAAACAAATTCAATGAGCCGATACACAGACTGCAGCGGCTTTCGAAGGGAGAGATGTTCACGATGATGCTCCTCTCTGAAAAGAGCAGTCCGATCACTGCCGGAGACATCTGCACGGCGATGAATGTGTCATCTGCCAGGCTGTCGGCGATTCTGGAAAAACTAGAAAAGAAAGGAATCGTTGAACGGCACATTGATGAAACAGACCGACGGAAGGCGAGTGTGTTCATTACGGAAGACGGAAGGCGTTTTATTACGGCGGAGAAGGACGCGATGAATCAGATCGTTGCCGCTTCTTTCCAAAAGATCGGGGAGCGAGATACAAAAGAATTCATCCGCATATCGCGCGCATTCATTGAGGCGATCGCGGAGGTCTCGGCACAGATCGACAAGCAGAATGGAGCAAACTAATGGCGTTACTTAGAATATTATTATCTTCAAAGAAAATGGTCTTGACGATTTTGGTCATCATCGTGATTTTGATCGGGCAAGCGTACTGTGAACTTTCGCTGCCGCGCGTCACGAGTGACATCGTCGATGTGGGAATCATGCAGGGGGGCATTGAGGATGCGGTTCCGAATCAGATCAGACGATCCAGCCTGAATGATCTTGAGCTGTTCATGCCCGAGGACGACATCGAGACAGTAGAAAAGGTATACGATGAAAACGCGGAGGGTATCCTGACGTTTACCGCCGGTCGCAAAGACAAAGAGACGATCGAAACGCTGAACAACATCTTTGAAATCCCGATGCTGCTCTTCTCGGCTTCCGGATCGGCGCGAACCGATTCTGCGGTTCCGGGCGCTTCAGATTTTGACATCGAGAAGATCCGTGCTGCCGCTGTCGCCGGAATGATGTCAAAAGCGCAGCTGCTCGAAATCAGAGACAAGGCGGAAGAAGTCATCGGTGAGCTCGGACCGCTTATGAGCGGAACTGCAGCCGTGGGTTATGTGAAGGCCGAATATGAAGCGTTGGGCGTCGATATGCAGGATCTCCAGATCGACTACATGATCGCAATCGCGATCAAAATGCTGCTCTTTACGGTGGGTGCTGTTGCGGCTTCTATCACGGTCTGTTTCCTTGCAACGCGCACCGCGTCCGGACTCACAAAAAGACTTCGCAAGGACATGTATTTTAAGATTCTGAGTTTTTCCTCCGCGGAAATGGATAAATTTACAGGCGCATCGCTGATCACGCGGAGTACGAATGATCTTCAGCATATTCAGATGGCGCTTATCATGATGATGCGTATCGTCTTGTTTGCGCCGATCATGGGCATCGGCGGTTGTATCCTCGTCGTCGGAACACATTCGGGGATGGGGTGGATTGCGGTTGTTGCGGTTGCACTCCTGCTTCTGATCGTTATTACGCTGCTGACCCTGACGATGCCAAAATTTAAGATCCTACAGACACTCGTCGATCGCCTGAATCTGGTAAGCCGAGAGATTCTCACGGGGCTTCCCGTCATCCGCGCGTTCTGCCGCGAGAATTTCGAGACAAAACGCTTTGAAAAGGCAAATGAAGATCTGATGAAGACACAGCTCTTTACAAACCGTGCGATGAGCATGATGTTTCCGTTTATGATGCTGATCATGAACGGTCTTTCGGTGGTCATCGTCTGGTTCGGTGGAATACGCATTGATGCGGGCAGCCTGCAGGTCGGCGATATGATGGCTTTTATCACTTATACGATCCACATCGTCATCTCGTTCCTCATGATCAGCATGATCGCTGTCATGTTGCCGCGTGCAAATGTCGCGGCGGAACGCGTGCGGGAAGTCCTTGCCACGGATGTATCGATCCTCGACAAACCGGAAGCGGAATTGATCAAACGGGAGAAAGGCGACTGGCAGGGATTGGTCGAATTTCACGACGTTTCGTTCCGGTTCCCCGATGCGAACGAAGACGTGCTCGAACACATCAGCTTCTCTGCCGTGCCCGGTCAGACGACGGCGATCATCGGCAGTACGGGAAGCGGCAAGTCGACGCTGATCAACCTTATCCCACGGCTGTTTGATGTAACCACGGGCTGCATTACGATCGACGGGGTCGATATTCGGGATGTCAGTCAGCACGATCTTCGGCGTATTTTAGGCGTTGTGCCGCAGAAGGGCATTCTCTTCAGCGGCGATATTCGCTCGAATCTGAGGTTCGGCAGCGATGAGATCTCAGATGACGAAATGGTTCGGGCAGCTGACATCGCGCAGGCGACGGAGTTCATTCAGGAACGGGAAGGGCATTACGATAGCCCGATCTCGCAGGGTGGTACAAACGTCTCGGGCGGGCAGAAGCAGCGTCTCTCCATCGCGCGTGCAGTCACAAAGGATCCGAAGGTCTTCATCTTCGACGACAGTTTCTCGGCGCTTGATTACAAGACGGATTCTGCGCTTCGCCGGGCATTGAATGCAAATCTCGGCAGCACCACGGTGCTTATCGTCGCACAGAGAATTGCGACCATCCTTCATGCCGATAAGATTCTCGTCCTCGATGAAGGGCGGATTGTAGGAGAGGGTACGCATAAAGAACTGCTTGAAAACTGTGAAGTCTACCGCGAGATCGCGTTGAGTCAGCTGAGTCAAACGGAGCTGAGCGCATAGAAAAGGGGAAAATGATGAGCGATAAAGATAAAAGGATTTCTGAGCACGCCAGACGCAGACCAAAACGGTTTGGCGGACCGGGCAATGGGATGATGCCCGGAGAAAAAGCACAGGATTTCAAGGGGGCGATCAAGAAGGTCGTCAGATATATGGGGCGCTACAAAGTCGGTATCCTGATCGTCATGATCTTCGCCGTCGCCGGCACGGTATTCAACATCGTCGGTCCGAAGATCTTGAGTAAAGCCATTACCGAATTGTTCAACGGACTCGTATCTAAATATACGGTAGGCGGTTCTATCGATTTCGATAAAATCGGCAGTATTCTGCTTCTTTTACTCTGTTTATATCTGGTTGCTTCGCTGTTTACAGGCATTCAGGGCTGGGTCATGGCAGGCATCACACAGCGCACGGGTCGCAAGATGAGAAGCGATATCAACGACAAGATCCATCGTATGCCCATGAAATATTTTGAGGGGAGCAGCATCGGCGATGTGCTCTCTCGCGTCACAAACGACGTCGACACGCTCATCCAAGGGCTGAACCAGAGCGTGACACAACTCATCACGGCCGTCGCGACGCTGATCGGCGTGCTGATCATGATGCTTTCAATCAGCGTGCTCATGACCGGAATCGTATTTATCATCCTGCCGGTCTCGCTCGGATTGATCATGCTTGTCATGCGGTTCAGCCAGAAATATTTCAAGCGCCAGCAGGAATATCTCGGAAAGATCAACGGTCAGGTCGAGGAAACGATCAGCGGTCACAACATCGTGAAATTGTTCAACTATGAAGAAACGGCAAAGCAGGAATTCGTCGAAACGAACGAAGTCCTGTTCGCTTCGGCATGGAAAAGCCAGTTCCTGTCCGGTCTCATGATGCCGGTCATGAACTTTGTCGGAAACTTAGGTTATGTCGGGGTCGCGATCGCAGGCGGGGTGCTCGCATTCAAAGGAACGATCACGGTAGGTGACATTCAGGCGTTTATACAGTATTCAAGGAACTTTACACAGCCCGTGCAGCAGCTTGCGCAGATCACGAACATGCTCCAGAGTACGGCAGCCGCAGCGGAGCGCGTCTTCGAACTGCTCGAAGAAGAAGAGGAAATCCCGGATGCAGAGACCGCCCTCGATCTGAACGCCGCAGACAGCAATGTCGATTTCAGGCATGTCCGTTTCGGCTACGACCCCGAAAAGAT